>JAFGFO010000071.1 GCA_016931085.1 Thermoflexales bacterium | reverse complement strand
ATGACAAAATGCTCGCCATCGGCCACATCCGTCAGGCGGACGCCGTTCATAGTCCACGTGTAAGGGTTCGGCGGATTCGCGACCGTCACTTCACTTACCTTATCCCCAGGACTGCCGCACGTGCCGGCATACACCCCCATCCACGCGAAGGAACTGTTGGGGGCGAGCCGCAGCTCTACAAGCGTCGCCGGCGCGGAAGAGCTCCCGCCCTTTTTGAAATTCAGTGTGGCCGACAGCCAGGTGCTAAAGACCGGCGGCGTGGTGCTGAGCGGCCAGGAAGCATCCACGCCCTGAAGCTGCACACTGGTCTGCATCGCGGTTGTGTAAGGAAGCGGCAGATTGGCGCCGCTCAACTCCACTTCGAGCATCGGCACAAGGCGCACGTCGCCGTTTTGGGCCCGCGGGTCCGCAGCGCGCTCGGCCGCCGACATGTCCTGCGCCTCGGCAAAGGTGGCGTCGTTGCCCGTCCGCCGTTGAATCTGCCCCTGCTCGTCGCCGCTCGGCCAGTCCAGGACGTTCAGCACATATGTCAGATGTTTGGGGTTGACCGGGCGCAACTGGAAATCCGCCACGACGGGGTAGTAGGTCGTTCCCGATTTGAGCGCGAAATTGCTCGCATTCCATTGGAAAGGATTGGCGCGGCTGAACGGCGCCGCTTGCCCCAGCACGGAGAACGGCGAAAGGTCTGCTTGGTCAGGCACGCCGTCGCCGTCGCTGTCGAGATCGAACAGGTCGGGGGTGCCATCGCCGTCCGTGTCGCGGCAAGCCGTGTCCAGGGCGGGCGCCACGCCATCCACCGTGCGGCGCTCGGGACATTCCACGTTATCGGCCAGCCCGTCCTTGTCCGTGTCTGCCTTGAGGGGATTGCTGTACCAGCGCTTGCCCTGATAGACAAAGCCCGTCACTTCCAGCTTGTCGCTGATGCTGTCGCCGTCACTGTCGGGTTCAACTGGGTCTGTGCCCAGGCGCAGGACTTCCCAGCCGTCCAACAGCCCGTCGTCGTCCGTGTCCGAATCAGACGCATCCGTGCCCATCAGTTTTTCCCGGCAGTCGGTCAACAGATCGTTGTCTGTGTCGGTGGCGCTTTCTTCGGCGCTACATTCGGCGGACGGATCGTTCCCTTCCGCTGCCTGGAAGACAGCCGCTACGCCAGGCGTGGCCTGGAGCGCCGCGGGGGGCAGCGGGGCGGAAGCCGACTCGATGCCTTGCAGAGGATCCTGGTTGGGGTCCCAGCTCGTTTCCGTCATTTTGGCCCTGGCCTCGGCGGCCTTGGCCTGCTCGTCTTGCTCTTGCTCCACCGCGGATTGCTTGGCCGCCTGCTCGTCCATAAAGGCGGCCGCCCGCTTGCTTTCGAGCAGCGGCGTGATCACCATGGACACGCTCACACCCAGGGCAACCGCCCGGTACACCATCCGCGAGCGTCGTGGAGTGACGAGCACGAGCAGCAGTCCGGCCACGGCCAGCATGAGCCCGCTCTGCACGCCAGCGGCCTGCCAGTCGCGCGGCGTGCGGGGCAGGCCCAGGGAAGCGGCCATGCGGCCCAGCGGGGAGCGGGCCTGGGTCCGATCGAAATTGTAAAAATCGGTCACAAGCTCGGACTCGAGCTGTTCGCCGTTGGGCTGGCGCGGGTACAACACGTGGAGGGACAGGCGCAGCGGCAAGCCATCCTCGCCTATCCAGACTTGCCCCTCGCCTGTCGCGTTGTGGTACACGTTCGACACGTCGAGGCTCAAACCCGCCGGCAGCTCGCCTTTGCGCACCAGCTCCTGCTCCAGTTGGTCACGAACGTGGCGGGCCAGGCTGGGGCCGTCGAGCGTAAACGCGTACTGGGTGGCTTGCACGGCATACGGCGAGTCCGGCAAACCGGCAGACTGCCCCAGCTCGTACACGTCCCGGATGCCGGCCAGGTAGGCCAGCAGGTCGCTGCCGGGCGCAAAGGCGCCGGAAAAGTCGGGCATTTCCTGCCACTCGCCCCCGCTCGTGCGGCCGTAGGTCTTGTCGCTGTCCACGCGGATCTCGACGCCATCCTGGCCGTTCAGCGCAGTGCCGCCTTCGCTCCAAACCGTCATGAGGAACTGGCGCTGGCGCGCGTCGGTCTGCCCCTCGATATAGACGCTTTCGGCCCGGCTGCCCCGGCCCACGTTGGCCAGCGTGGGAGCCGGGTAGGTGGTCTGGACGATTTCCGTGCGAAAGTTGTAGGCGCCGGCTTGCCCAGCGTGCTGCCATGCGTTCTGTATCTTTTGCATGGGATCAGGCTCATCGGCGGCCTTGACGGCCGACAGGCCGGCCGCAGCCAAGATGAACAAGAAGCTTGCAGCGATCAGGATACGGCTGAAGGAATAGTGAGAGCGTTTCATAATTTTTCCTCGCTAGTGTCAAACGATTCTGAATGAATGACCTGCACCAGGTCCTGTAGCGTCAAGGTGCGCGCGGGCCGCCCGCCCCACAAGAACATGCAGTTGCTGCCCAGGTCGACGCCGATCAGCAGCAAATGGGGGTGGTCTTTAAGCAAGGCGATGGTCGCTTGAGGTTGGTCTGTAGCCAGGTCAAAGATCAACACATCTGGCTTGATCGATTCGAATTGGTGTGGCCAGTTGGCGGCATTGACTTGATGCACGCTCAGGTGCGGTTGATGCTCCAGGCTGGCAGCGATGCCAGAAACGACGAGCGAATTGCCATATACCATCACGTTTCGTGTCTGTGTTGCCATACTCGCAGCGATCCAAGCCTAAACTTTTCACCCCATGATAGGATACAACACATTCAGTCGACTGGCAATGTACTTGTGGGGAAATCGGGTACAGTCGAGGTACAGCCAGAGGTACAACAAAAGTACAGTAATGTTACCTTCCAGGGTAACTACTCAGCCTGGTGCATTTTTAATTACACAGAGCCTCACAGAGGGTGCACAGAGAGGCGCAGAGGCTTTTTAAAAAGGCTTTTTCTGCTCCGTGAAACTCCGTTTGCTCCGTGTATCTCTGTGACCTGAGTAGTTACCTTCCAGGAAGCTTTATCCGATGCTTCATCGGCGCTTCCTGGAAGGTAAAGCCGGTTATTTTCAAAGTAGCACGTAGGGCGGCTTTCCATAACCGCCGTCTTAGCTATCCCCCAGCCGCTTTCGCCTGGCATACGCCAAGACCTGGTCCCGGTTTTTCAGGTGAAGCCGCTGCACAATCTCGCCCATGTGATATTTGATCGTGCGTTCGGCCAGGCCCAGGGCCGCGCCAATCTCTTTGTACGTCATCTCCTGCGCCGCCAGGTCCAAGATTTGCCTTTGCCGCGAGGATAGTTCGTCCAGCTTGTTCTCCGCGCCGGCCACCTGGGACGCTCGGGGCGCTTGGGCAAATTCTTGCACGATCTTGTTCACCATGCCAGGCGCCAGGGGCAGCTCGCCGCGCGCCAGGCCCTGGAGCAGCCGCACAAATTCATCCGTGTCCAAGGTCTTGAGCAAGTAGCCGCAGGCCCCGCTCTTGACCGCCTCGAACAAGTGCTCGTCGTCGGCCGACATGGTCAGCATGACAATCTGGGTGCCCGGCAGTTCCGCCTTGATGAGGCGCGTGGCCGCCAGCCCATCGCAGCGCGGCATCTGGATGTCCATGAGTACAAGCTCCGGGCGCAAGGCGCGCGCCTTGGCCAGCGCTTCCAGCCCGTCGCAGGCGGTGCCCACCACCGTAAACCCGCGCCGGGTGAGCACGTCTTTGAGCCCGTCGATAAAAAGAGGATGATCGTCAACTAACAACACCCGCATCCACCACCTCCCTACTTCCGACTCACTTGCGCAGTGGAACCCGGACGACGACGCGCGTCCCCTGGCCTGGCGTGGAGTGTAGCTCCAGGCTGCCGCCCACTTCCTCGGCGCGTTTGCGCATAAAGCGCAGCCCAAACGTCGGCCCATTGCCGGCCAGTTGACCCGGGTCAAAGCCCTGCCCGTCATCCTGGATGGTGAAACACGCCTGCCCGGCCTGCACGCTCGCCTCGATGTGTATCCGGCTCGCATGGGCGTGTTTGCGGGCATTCGTGAGCGCTTCCTGGATGATGCGCAGCAGTTGAAGCTGGGCCGTGGGTTCCACGTCACCCAAGTCGGGAGGCACGTGCAGTTCCGTGCGGAGACCATAGTTCTGGCTGAACTGGTGGAGGTATCGCTCGAGCGCATCGAGGAAAGCCAGCTCGGGCGCGCCGGCCGCCTTGACGCCCAACAAGTATTCGCGGACGTCGGCATGGGCATCCTGCGCCACCGCGACCAGGTTAGCCAGGTAAGCATCCACTTCGGCGGCCTGGCCTTGCGCGAGCAGTTCGCGCGCCACCTGGGCGCGCATCTTGACATAGCCCAGCACCTGGGCCTGGCCATCGTGCAGCTCGCGTGCCAGGCGCTCCCGCTCTTCCAGCATGGCCATCGCGCGCTGCTGCTCCACGAGCCGCGCCTGGGCATGTTTTTGCTCGGTCACGTCCTGGAACAAGACCATGTGTCCGAGCAGCACGCCGCGCGGGTCTTGCAGCTCCGAGCGATGCAAGGTGTACACCTGGGCCGCGCGGCCTGTTCCACGGCTGATTTCGGATTGTCCGGCTTGGGGGTCGGCCAGCCACCCAACCAGGTGAGCATAGTCCGGCAAGACTTGGGCCAGGGTGCGCTGCCTGGCGCGCGCCGCGGGCAGTTCCAGGATCTTTTCCGCGGCGGGATTCAGGTCAATGATCCGCTGCTGCGTATCGAGCACGAGCATGCCTTCGTACATCTGCTCGATCATCATCCCGCGGGCGATCGCGCTCAGGTCAAACAGTTTCAAGCGGAACAAGGCTACAGCATACAGTGCAACCGTGAAAGGGGTGACCAGGGTGACGAGATCCATGGGGATAAAAGGAAGCACGTTGGCGGATTCAAACAAATAGGCGGCACGCGTGAGGATCTGGCCACACATGCACAGCGCCACGGGCCAGCGGTGCAGCGGGGAGCGGACGAACAGCCAGAGCAAAGCCACCAGGCCGGCGAGGGTCAGCAGATAGGCATAGCCGGTCAGTATCCAGGACTCGCGGCTGAGCACGAGGCGCACGTGTCCTTCAACCGAGAAAGCCTGCCACATCCAGTGATGCGCATCGTTTGTCACCATCAACCCCAAGGCCACAAGTGGGGGAAGGGCCAGCAGGGCCAGGCTGCGCCGGGTCAGCCAGCGGCCGAGGCCTGCATAGTCCAGCGCGAAACACAACGCCGCCGTCGTCACCGGCAAGCGCCACGCGGCCTGGAACCTGGCCCAAAAAATCTTGGCCGCCACCTCCACGGCGGCCAGCTCAAACGCGGCGCCGAGTGTCATCGGCGCCAGGAACAGCATGAGAATGACAAACGGGAGCGCGCCGGGCACGCTGCGGCGGCGCCAGCCATACACGCCCATCGCGGCTATAAACGCCGCCGAGGCGAGCACGGGCCAGATGTAGGGGGTGTAGTGGTATGGTAGGGTCATGGTCGTCCGTGGCAAATCCTATCAAGCCCTCCCCGCATCCTATCTGCTTAGCGAGAAGGAAAGAACTTGACACACGTTTGCCGAGTGAGAATGTGTCACAATGGTAACGTTGTTTCCTAACAACGCCTTTACCTATTATACCCCATTCCCTTTGTCACGGCAACGCCTCGTTCATTCCACCACACCCGCATTGGACAGAAGTCAACAAGTGTGGTATACTGCTTACCAGTAGGATGTAGTAATTCCTGTCTCGGCTGATAAGCGGTGACCGCCCAGGTATCTTCTGCCTGGACGGTTTTGTTTTTCTAGCAGCATGCAGATCACTCCAGCCTACATATCTCGATGAAAGGGAAAAACAATGGGTGAACGAGCTACCGATACCGTCACATGGTTCGATGCCAGTCGGGCTTAACCCCGATAAACCTAGTCGCGCGTCTGAGCGGGTGTGATCCATCTGCAACAGACAGAAGGGAGTAGTGATGAGTTCCCAGCAACTGCAGCCGGGTGACCAAGTTTCTCACCCCGCGTATGGATTGGGTGTGGTCGAGGGCATAAGCTCCCTTGACCGAGGAGGCGGAGCCACGGAATTCTACAGTGTCCGCCTGACCCCACACAGTCTGTTGACTGTGCCAGTTGATCGCGCCAAAGCACTGGGGCTTCGCCTGATCGTCAATGGCCTGGAGGCCATCGTGGCCTGCCTGCGTGCACCTATGCATCCACTTCCAGACAATAGCAGAGAGCGATTCATCTGGCTCAAGGCCTGCGGGCGTGATCCACAGCCGGAAACCCTGGCCGAGGGAGTGCGCGACCTGATGGGCTGGGGCCGCACCCACAGGCTCACGCCAGCCGACAAGCGATGGCTAGCCAGTGCCAGCGAACGCATGAGCGCAGAAGTGGCATTGGTAGATGCTATTGACGTGTTCCAGGCGAGAAAGATGGTTCAACAAGAGATTGACTTGCTCAAACCGGCCATCGCCTGACATTGCCGGTTTCGCCAGTTAAACCGGCTCGCCTCAAGCTCTGAGCGCGCGCCGGATATGCCCCAGGCTAAAGAGAACGAGAATCACCAGGAAGATTATCCCCCCAGGGGTAGTATCGTGCGCTTGACGTCGTCTGTCACGTTAGGCTCACTCAGAGCCATTTTACAGAGCCAAGTTGCAAACCGTAAAGGCGCAGCATACTGCGCCCTTACACCGAACAAGCCTAGTTGTCCCGCACCACCACCGGCAGGTAGACCCAGTTCAACAGCCCGATCGTATTGACCACGACGTTCGTGTCTATCGGCGGGTTGACGTCGAACACAATGCGCGCCTGGTTGTAAATCAGCGTGCCGGTCGGCACCTCCGCCTGCGGCCGCACCAGGAAGCTGACATAGCCCTCGCCGCGATGGGTGGCGTCGTTGGGCGGCAAAAAGCCGGCGTACGGGTCGTCGGGCAAAAGCCCCGTGCTCGCATCGTAGGATTCGATGCTCCACGAGAGCAGGCCCAGGCTGGGGTTCAGGCTGGCCTGCACGCGCACCGGGTTGGGGTCGCTGGCGACGCCGCTGACGGTCTCGTAATGGGCGAGGCCGGCCGGGATGGGCAGCTCGACGCCGTTGAACCCAATCCCCACCAACTGCACGCTCGACCAATCCAGGTTTTTGTCGAGCTGGTCGCTGACGAACACCTGCTGGGCCGGGGCGGTGGCCGTGAGCTGGTTCTCAAAGCGGATGGTGTAGAGCAGCGGCGTCCCGCGCGTGATGTAGCCCCGCGCGCCCACGCCGATCGTCGCCTTGTCGTTGGGATCCCACGAGCCGGGCGAGTCCAGCCGGGCGTGGTCGCTTAGGGTGCGCCTGACGGGCGGCTTGGGCTTCTTGGTCTTGTTCTTCTCGTCTTCCTCACAAGCGGCGTTGGCGGCGATGATGGCCTTGATGCGCGCTTGCAGCTCCGCCCAAGCTCCAAGATAGTTGCTCTTGGCGTTGGGCACCGAGTCAATGACCCCATTGAGAGCTTCGGCGCTCTCGTAGGTACGCCACAGCAGCGTGATCATCTGGCAAATCGCGCCGGCCACTCCAAAATAGGTGCCCAGGCCAGCCAGCGGGTTCGACCTGATCACGCCGATCTCGGCCGCCAGCTTGCCCAGGTTAATGCCTTTGGAGGTGATGCTCACCGCCTTGGAAAGCACGCCATGGATTGTCTTGAATGCCGACATCGGGTTGGAGAAGTTGATGCTCTTGGGGATCCCCGTAATCAGCATGTAGGCTGTGGTCAGAAGCGGCCCCGCCTGCGTGAAGGCGTAAACGCCGGGATAGGATTTCATCAAGACTTCGGAGGCTTTCTTCATCGGCGTGGCCAGCGAAGCCCAGGCGCCCACGGTGGCAGCCAGGTCCCAGCCAAACGCAAAAGCGCTGGTCTGCAAGACAGAATCATAGGTGTGATGGGTCACCATCCAGCTTACGTAGGCCTCGTCTTTGTGGACGAGCGCATCGAACGCTTTCATCCAAGCCTGGTGCGCTGCGGGGCAGAACGGCTTGGGCAGTGGGAGCGTCGGCCCACCGGGCGAATCACCCGGCGCGAGCTCTGGCTTGGGGTTCTGGTCTTTCAGGTCGTTGTACAGCTCCACTCCAAACATCGAGATAGAGGCAGACGCGGGTGGCGGGTTCGAGCCTGGCGACCGAGAACTATCTTCCCGGGCTAACTCTTGAGCCTCGGCCAGCATGCGCGTAAGCGTGCCCAGCCATGGTTGGATGCTGGTGGCGGTGGGCGCCAGGCTCAAGTTGGCGCCACCGGTACTCGTCAGCACGCTCACCCCACTCAGGCGGGCTGGGGCGAAGCCATAGGCCTGCACGGTGACGGTATAGACTCCGGCGGCCAGCTCGTCAAAGCGGTACTGGCCCGACCAATCTGTAAAGTGTATGGCCACCGGCTCGCCGCGGTCGTTGAGCGCGGCCACTCCGGCACCCACGACCGGATGGGCCGCGTCATCGTTTACCAGGCCGGTCAGGACCGTCGTGGCCGTGACGAGCTCGAAATGGCGCACGAGCGAGGCGTTTTGGACCGCCAGGTCTAGCGTGCTGGTTTGAGCATGCGTCGTGCTGTCGCCGCTGACCACCACGTCATAGCTGCCGTTGGCCAGGCCACTCAAGCGATAGGCGCCATCGCTGCCGGCAAAAGCCGTGCGCACCGGCTGGCGCGTGACGGCGTCAAAGGCGACGACGTGCGCGTCGGGGACGGGCACGCCCGATCCGGCGGCGCGTACGACTCCGTAGATGTCATGACCGGGCGGCAGGGTCACGTTCGCCACGTTGGGGCCAGCCAGGGTGAGGGTGATCATCTGCTGGGAAAAGCCAAAGCCTGGCTGGTACACCTGCAAGCTGTAATGACCCGGCGACAATCCCGCCAGGCTATAGTTTCCGCCCTCATCCGCGTATGTCGTCAGGAAACTCGCCAGGTCGACCCAACCCGCTCCCAGCGCCGGCCAGCGGGGAGATGTTCCCAATGGGACCAGGGCTACGCCCGCGCCGGCGGCCGCTTGATCGGCAACTGTCCTGATCTGTCCTGTCAAAGTGACTCCACCCAAGCGCAGCTCGGGCACCTGCACACCCGAAGCGGCCACGCTGACAATTTGGGCCGCCGAGATGCCCTCCGGGTTGGCGGCAACCACTTGATATGTGCCAGGCAAAACGGCCGCAAAGCGATAACTGCCATTCGGATCGGCCACCGTCGCCGCGATGAAATCGTCGTCCTTGAGCAGTTGCACGGTAACGGCGCTGGCCAACGCGCTGCCGCCGGCTGTCCGCACCGTGCCGCTGATTTGCACGCCGGGCAAATCGAAATCGAGCCTGGCCGTCCACAGCGTAGCGCTGATGGTCGCCGTCTGGGGATACTGCCCGCCCCACAGCGACACCGCGTACGCGCCCGGCGGCAGCGAGCGCAGCTCGTACAATCCGTTTTCATCGCTGAAAACGACAGCCTGGTAACCGCCATCAGACATGGCTTGCAGGGGGACGTCCGCCAGCGGCGCGCCGCTGTCGGTCACCACGCCGCTGATGACGCCGGCCGGATGCAGTGTGTACTGGCGGGCGAGTGTAGCGCCAGCCGATAGGGTAATGACATCGGTGATGGGCCAACTGTCATAGTGCGTGAGGCTGAGTTGATACTCCCCGGCGGCCATATCCTCGAGGCTGGCGGTGCCGGTGAGAGTTTGATCCCAGCCCGCCAGGCCTTGCTTCTGTGACTGGAGCATGATCTGCACGCCGTCGAGCGGCTGGTTCGTGACCGAATGGAGCGCCGTGATGTTGAGCGTCGCGCCCAGCGTGAGCGATATGGGCACCGACAGCGCCGCGCCCGCGCTCAGCAGCAAGCCATCGTGCGCGACACGCGCGTAGCCTGGCGCCTTGGCCCACACGTTGTACACGCCCGCCGCCAGCCCGTCGACGGAGAATGCGCCGCCGGCAGCCGCCTCGGCCGCGCCCACCTGGCCGGTGCTGGTCACGACGATCACGGCGCCGGGGATAGGCACACCATCCGAGGCGCGCACGACCGAGCCCACGATCGAGTTGGCCGGCGCGAGGCTGAGATTGACGGCGGCCGCTCCCGCGTTATGGATGGCGGCATCCGAGCTGGAGATGGCCCACTCGCCGCCGCCGGCGCTCAGGCTGTACGCGCCGTCCGGCAAGCCGCCGATCTCGTAGCGGCCGGCCGCGCTGGTCCGCGCCAGCACGGGCTGGGCTGATCCGTCCTGGCGGGAGGCCACAACTTGGGTGCCTGAGATGGGCGCGTTGTCGTGGAGACTGACGACCGTCCCGGCGATGCGGCCGGCCGCGCTGACGATCACGCTTGGCTGAACGATGGCGGCCCCGACCGTCACCTGCTGCGGCGTGACGACCTGGTAGCCCTCCACCGTTATCGTGTAAACGTCAGAGGGCACGTCGATGTAGAAAGAGCCATCGGCGGCCGAGGTCTCGAGGCCCACCAGGGGGCTGATGACATCGCTGCCTGTCAGCAGCACCGTCGCTCCACCCAGCGGGTGCCCGGCGTCGCCGAGGTAGACGTGCCCTTGCACCTTGGCATAGGTCTGGGCAAACAGCTCCGCGATGGCGGCGTCGAACACGTCTTCCAGCGCGTAGGGGTGCGGCGTGTCCGCGCCCTGGCTGCGCTGGGAGACCAGCGTGGCGGCCTGCGCCAGGCGGCGGACGTAGCCGCCCCAGGTCGTGCCGGCCTGAGCCTTGAACTGTGCCCAAACTGTATCCCATTGAGTGGGATCAACGTTATCTGGGCGGACCTGCGATTCCATCGCGTTCCAATCGACCGCCCCCCCCTCGCCCGCGTCTGTGTACGAGAGCACAAAGCCTACGCTGCCCGGCGTGTGGCTACGGGCCGAGAAAAAGAGCTGCCCGCTCTGCTGCGGGCGCAGCACGCCGGCCGGCCCTTCCGAGCCGACGGCGATCAACTGCAAATCGTCCGAGAAGACATCCGTGTCGTCCAGCCGCATGCCGGCCCCCCCTCCGCTCGAAAGCGTCATGATCGGGGCGGGCATGTCCACATAGCTGTTGTTTTGATAAAAGATGCTGCCTTGAAAGACGCGCCCGGTGCGGATGCGCTGCGGGATGGACAGCCGGGCCACGAACTGGGGCGGGTTGACAGGATGGACGAGCTGGACCGCGCCGGCCAAGGAAACCGACTGCGCCGCGGCCGGATCCGTCACCCGCACGTCGTACAGCCCCGTCGGCGCGCCGCCCAGGTCGAAGGTGGCATAGGCGGCCGCCGGGCCGGCCAGGAAGACGGCCGTGGCGGCGTGGGCCGCGCCGCCCGGCTCGACCAGCGCGTAGCTCATGTCGGCGCGCAGTCGCCCGCCGCGAATCTCGAGCGTGGCGGGAGCGCTGTCGCCGATGATCTGCGGGCTGGCGGCGGTGACAGTAAAGGGAATGGTGGAAGCGCGCAGCACCGCGCCGCGCGCGCCACCCGCCAGCGTCGCCGCGTAGGCCAGGACGTAATACGTCACGCCTTGCTCCACGCTCCAGGCCAGGCTGGCGTCAGGCGAATTCCACTCGATCGAGCGGGCGGCATAGACCTGGCGCGTGGGCATCGCGCCGCGCCCGATGTAGAGCTCGGACGCGCCGCCCGCGCCCTCGCCGTCCATGCTGATGGCGATGGCCTGACTTTCCGTTGGGTTGAGCTTGAACCAGTGCGCCTGGCCCTGCTCGGTGAACTGGAAACTGAGCGGCTCGCCGTCGATGGACAGCTCGGTCAAATCCAGGCGGACGGCGTTGGCCGAGTAGCCATAGTTGTTGGCGCGGTTGCGCCCCTCAAAGACCTCGTCTTGCGCATTGGTCTGCACCTGCCAGCGATAAAGCCCGGCCGTGCCGCCCGGCACGCGCACCGAGGCCCGGACGTCCAGGCTGTCGCCCGGCTGCAGCGTCACGCCCTGCCCGGCCAGCACTTGGGCGGCCAGGAGCGGCTCGTCTCCCAGCAAAAAGACGCTGTCGTGCCAGGGGCCGGTCACCGGGGCCGTGCCGCTGTTGACGATCGTCCACTCGATCTGGGCGGCCTGGCCGGCGAGGGCCTCCGCCGGCCCGCTCACGCCGCTCACGATCAAGTCGATCCGCGAGGGCGCATCCTCGGCGAATTCGAACACGCCCATATCGGCGAACACGCCGCCCGGCCCGGCCGTGCCCGTGTTGGGGGCGCGCGGCTCGTCGTAGCGCGGCGCGCCGGCCGCGTCAGCGCTGGGGGCGGCCGCGCCGTCGGCGGCGTCAATCGCCGGCGAGCGGAAATCCAGGCGATAATCGTTTCGCAGCGCGTCGCGGTAGAGCGGATCGGCGGAGATGTTGCCGTTCTGGCCGGTTTGGTCCGACATGCGCAGATAGTTGGCCCCGCTCAGCGACCACACGTCGCAGTAGCGCATGTCGATGGCCGAGCTGCCCAGTACCCCGGTGCCGGAACTGTTCGAGACGATGGTGTTGGTGACGCTCACCTTCCCCCCGTGCATATGGATGCCGATGTCGTTGCTATCCAGCGTGCAGTTGGTCATGCGCACGACGCTGCCCGACTGCGCGCTCACGCCGCGCTCGGTGCCGGCGATCACGGTGTTGGCCGCGTCCAGCGTGCTGTAAGCCAGAACGCCGTAGCCAAAGGCATCGCGCACGATGCTGTTACGGACGGTCACCAGCCCGCCGCTGTTGACGCGGATGGCGGCCGTGCCGGCGGAAGGGGCGGCGTAGCGGATATCGACGTCGTCTAACGTGGCCTGGCCACTGACGGCGATTTCGCCCCAGTCGCCGGGCTGTGGCGCGGTCGCGTCGCCGTCGTCGTTGGCGTCGCCGCCGGCCGAGTCATCCTTGATGGAGGTGAAGACGACCGGCTGGGCATAGCTGCCGAGCGCCACCAACTGGCCGCCGGCCTGCACGGCCAGGCTCGCGCCGGCGGCGAACTTGAGCACCGCCCCCGGCTCGATGGTGAGCACCGCGCCGGCGGGAATAGTGACGCTGGCATCGACCAGGTGGGCCGAGAGCGCCCCCCAGGTCTGCGAGCCGGCCAGCGCGCCCGCGTGATTGGCGGCGGCATAGCGTATCTGCACGTAGCTGTTGGGGCTGGCCGTGCCGCTCAGGCCCTTCCACTCGCCCGGGTAAGGCGCACTCTGCCGCCCGTCCAGGTTCGTGTCGCCGCCGGCGTCGTCGCTCAGAGTGGTGAGCGTGATAGGCGCGGAGGCCGAGGCCGGCGCCTCGAGCGTGCCGCTGACGACCAGGCCGGTGCGCCGGGCGAACTTGACGATTGTCCCCGGCTCGATCGTCAGCGACACGCCGCCGGTGACGATCGCGGTGCTCTCCACCACGTGAAGCTGGCCGGCGGCCCACGTCTCGTTCGACTGGATCAGCCCGCCGTGCCACGTCACCGAGTTGTTGATCAGCACCTGGCACGCCAGCTCGTCGAGGATCACGTCGCCGTCGCGGAAGGTGGCGCGCAACTCGTAGCGCCCATCGGCCAGGGCAGTCGTGTCCCAATCCAGGCTGCCCTGCGCCGGCAGGCCCGAGGCGATGGGGATGGCCGCGCCGCTCGTCCAGGCTGCCAGCTCGACCGTCACCTGGCTGAGGTCCACGTTCACCGCCTGCCAGCGCAGCGGCTCCACGCCGTAGAAATAGTCGTCCGCCGCGCCCAGCCATTGAAAGACCGCCGGCGGCTCCCATTCGCGCACAAACACGTCGTAGTTGTTGTTGGTATCGTTGGGCACCAGGTTGCTGGCTGTCGAGTCGAACGCCACGTAGCGCCCGTCGCCGGAGATAGCGATATAGCCCACTAGCCCATTGCCCTCAGAGCCATCGAAAGCGTTAGACAGGCGATAGGTCATGGCGGTCTGCATGTCGTGGATGAAGAGGTCGGGCTGGCCGTTTGTATCCGGCGCCGTCACCAGATTGGTCGCTTCTGACGCGAAAGCCACATACCCCCCATAGGCGGACATAGCTATCGGGCTGTTGATACCCGAGTGGCCGTCAGCCTGCGTGCCGTCCGAGGCGAGCGAAACGCGCCGGGTCGTGCCGGCCAGCCGGTCGCGCACAAAGACGTCGTACTTGCCGTTGGTATCGCCGCCTTCGGCCAGATTGCTGGCGTAAGACGCGAAGGCCACGTAGCGCCCGTCGGCTGAGATGGCCGCCGCCTCGTCATTCGTGGCGTGGTTGCCAGGCACGCCCTCGGAATTGAGATCCAGCATTTCCGTCCGGCCGGTCTGCCGGTCGTACACGTAGCTATGGTAATAATCGCCCTTGTACACCACGTAGCGCCCGTCGGCTGAAATGGCCGGCTTATATCCACCAGAAGGACGCTGCGTACCCTCATAAGTGAGCGAGACGCGCTCTGTCTGGCCGCTCTGCTGGTCGTGGACAAAAACGTCTTTGTAACCATTGGTGTCGCTGACGACGAGGTTGCTGGCGGCCGACGTAAACGCCACGTAGCGGCCGTCGCCTGAAATGGCCGGATCGCTCGATTCGCCGTTGCCTGGCGTCCCGTCCGAAGCGACTGAAACGCGCCGGGTCTGGCTCGTTTGCCGGTCGTGGACGAATACGTCCCGGGCGTCGTTCGTATCGCCCGGCACCAGGCTGCTCGCGCTGGACGCGAACGCCACGTAGCGGCCATCGGCGGAAAGGGACGGCACCGCATAGCCAGCGTCGAGAGACGTGCTGGCCGAAGCCAGCGTGACAGCCTGTGTGCGGCCGGTCTGGCGGTCGTGGACGAAAACGTCATAGTCGGAGCTGCTGACGGTGTCGCCCAGCACCAGGTTCCAGGCCGCGGACCAAAAGGCCACGTAGCGCCCGTCGGCCGACATGGCGGGGCGATAGTTCCGGGCATAATAGGCCGAGTAGGCCTGCAAGCCAGTCTCCCGCAGGGAAACCAATTGGGTTTCGCCCGTCCAGCGGTCGTGGGTAAAGACGCCGTCCTCGCCGCTGGGGGTCATGTTGGATGCCTCCGACGTGTAGATCGCCAGCACGCGGCCGTCGGCCGAGGCGCTCAAAGACACACCGCCGTAAGCAAAGTTGGGCTGCGCGCCGCCGTGCGCGACGCGGACGATGGAGGTTTGGCGCGTTTGCAGATCGTGGACGAACACGTCGTTCCCGCCGTTCGTATCGCCCGGCGCGAGTATGCTGGACGAAGAGATAAAGAACGCATAGCGCCCGTCGTCCGAAAGCTTGGGCCAAGTGGCGTACAGGCCGACGTCGCTTTGCGTGCCGTCAGAAGCGACCGAAACGAGCCTGATTTCCCTCGTCTGCCGGTCGCAGACGAAAATGTCGCTCACGTCATTGGTGTCACCGACGACGAGGTCGGACGCAGCAGATTCAAACAGCACATAACGCCCATCGGCCGAGATGTCGCTGCTCAAAGAGGCCGGGCTTGAGGATGAGCTGAAAAGAGACTCGGTCTGGCCAGTCTGCCGGTCGTGCACGTAGATATACTTGCCGGAAGTGAAGGTCACGTAACGCCCATCGGCCGAGAGGGCCGAATTATTCCCACCATAGGTGAACTGCGCGCCACTGGAATCAACCGAGACGCGCGTGGTTTGCCCGGTCTGCCGGTCGTGGACAAAGACATCGCCCACGCCGTTGGTGTCGCTGATGACGAAGTTGGACGCGGACGAGTCAAAGGACACGTAGCGCCCGTCGGCCGAGATGTCCGCCCGGTAGTAGCTGCCGTTGGACTGCGTGCCGTCCGAGGCGACCGAGACGCACGTGGTCTGCCCGCTCTGTCGGTCGTGGACGAACAGATCGACTATGCCGTTGGTGTCGCTGATGACGAGGTTGGACGCGACAGATTCGAACACCACGTAACGCCCATCGCCCGAGATGGCCTTGGGAAAAGCGTGGCCGTTCGGCAGGCTTCCGTCCGAGGCGAGCGAGACGCGCGTGGTCTGCCCGGTCTGCCGGTCGTAGCTAAAGACGTGATAGTCAGAAAAATTCGCGCTGCAATCGGGGAAAATCTCGCATCCCGCCGCAAAGGCCACGTGGCGCCCGTCGCCCGAGATGACCGGCAACTGTCCCTCCGCCGAGCGGCCGGGGCTGGAGACCGAGACGCGCGTAGTGGCGCCGGGCGGGATGGAGGGGTCAGACGCCCAAGGGCTTGAAGCTTGCCGGTTGAAAGTCGCAAGTTGAGCGCCTGAGGGGCGGGAGAGGGACATTGGACGTTCCACGTCTGACGTTTCCCCGCGGAGCGTCACGTCTGACGGCTCAGCGCGAAGTGTCACGCTTGACGGCGACTGCTCATAGCCGGCCGCCAGGCGCACGTTCAGGCCCAGGCTGCTCAACACGAGGCTGGCAATCACGAACAAGGAAACGAGTGGCTGTGCGATTTTCATTTTTTCACCTCTTGCTACTTGGTCTAAGCCATTTTCGGCACTTTCATTATACCCCAATCCTCACAGGGACAAAAAACTCACCTTCTCTGTAAAGCTCTGTGCTTGCGCTGTATAGGTGAGCTGAACGGTTACATTATTTATATCATATAGGACTGACGGAGGACTGACAGAGAGACACGGGGGTGCGGAAAACAGGCTCAGGGTGGCGATCCGCGGGATCGCCGCCCCTACGATATGACGCGCTCAAGGCCGGGGGGGAGGAGCGCCGCCGCCGCCCCCGCCGCCACGGCGGAAACCACCCCAGCCTTGGCCGGCGCCTGTGACCATGCCGGAGATCGTATAGCTGGCCACCTGGACGCCGGCGGTGTAGGCCCCACCGGAGTATAGCCCGTCGGCCAGTGTGCCGCTCGAACTCCCGCCCGTGTAGACGAGATAGGTGGCACCGTTGGCCAGCTTGGGCGAGGAGAACACGAGCGACTGGTAGGCCTTGGCCGGCACAAAGGTGAGGATTTCCTGGCCGTCTTGAGCTTTAACGTGAACCAGCGTGCCGGCCGCCTGCGCTGACGGGAAGGTATGCGCCAGCGAATACTGGGTCGACGATGCGCTGGGAGCCTGGGCCATGCCGGCACTGCCCACCGCGACGAGGAGACCGCCGGTGATGTTGAACGCGCCTGTATAGTCCAAAGCGCCGTTATCGTTACGGATAGGGCCGTTGATGAGAACGGTTCCCCCGCTCATGGTGATCGGGCCATTGATGTCCAGCCCATCGCCGGCAGCGTCAACGGCGATATAGCCGCCGTTGATATCGAGCTTGCAGTCACCGCAGGCGGCAAACGGGTTCTGCCCCATCCGCCCGTTGATGGAAGAACCATCCACGCCGCCGGCGGCGTTGATCCCGTCATCGCTGGCGACAAGCTGGATGGTCCCGGCGTTGATCGTGATGGCCGCGCTCTCGAGACCTTCGTAGGATTTGGTGATGCGCAGGGTGCCGCCGCCAACGTTCAGCGTGGCATCCGAGTGCACGCCGTCGTCTCCAGAGGCCAGGCGAATGTCGCCGCCGCCGATCGTCAGGCTGCCGTTGGAATGGATGGCGTCGTCGGCGGCGTCGATCGTGACGGCGCCGCCCGTGATGGTGAGGTCCAGGCCGGCCTTGAGCCCCTTGGCGCTGTCAGTTGCCCGCTTGAGGCTGCCGCCCCCCGAGACGATGACGAGCGTGCCGCCGCTGACCAGCAGCCTGGTTTGAGCCTGGATACCGTCCAGGCCGGCCGTGATGTCGAGCGTGCCGCCCTCGATGGCAATGGTGCCTTTTTCCACGTCCTCGTCGTTATTGGCCTGCAGCCCGTCGGCGCCGGCGTTGACGGTGACCGTCCCGTCCTTGACGGCGATGGAATCCCGGCCCTTGATGCCGTCGTTGGCGGCGTTGACGGTGAGGCGGCCGCCAGTGATCTTGAGATCGTCCTTGCTGGCGATGCCGTTGTTATAGTTGGCATTGACGGTCAGCGAACCGCTGCCGTTGATGGTGAGGTCATCCTTGCTGAAGAGCGCCGCGTTGGGCTCGTCCGATTCGGCGTCCGCAAAGACATACGAAGCGCCGTCTGTCAAGCGATTTTCGGTGCCTTCAGCCAGGGTGATGACCACCTTGTCGGCGTTGCTGACGTAAATGGGTGCGCTGCTGAGGCAGGTGATGTCCGCCCCGTCCAGCACGAGCACGACCGACTCCTCATCCTCGGTGTCCACGACGATCTGCCCATCGTTCAGGACACCGCTCAGGTTATATACACCGGCCGACGTGATGGACACGGTACTGCCGTGAACAATGACACCACTTCCCTCGAAGGCGATCGAAGCGCCCTCCAGTTTGATGTAGGACGTGTCGGAAGCACTTTCGCTGGCGGCCAGGTCATCGCGCTCGTATTTCACAGAAATCGGGACGAGCGTAGCCGCTGGAGTGGATGTGCTGGCCGGCAGGCTGAGCGGCTGCCCAGGCTGGGCGGGCGGCTGGGACGCAGGTACGATGCCGGTGGATTCAACTGTGCCCGCCGAGCAAGCGGTGAGCGTAACGATAAGAATGGCCGACAAGAATAAAGAAATTGACTTTTTCATATCCATTTACTCCATGATAACAGATTTGTGTTCTGGGTAGCCTACCTTCTGATTTCCACCAACTCGGCCGGGTGAAAGACGGAATAGGATGAAGCCAGCACATCCTGGGACCATTCCGCCGCGACGTGGGAGCCGCGCGGCGCGTCCCCCGTCGCCTCGATGCTGCGGCAATATTTGCTGATGTGCGTGATCTGCAAATTGTGCGCCGCGACCAGCTCCGACAGCCAGTAGGGGATGCGCTCGTTGACCTTGATCTCCATCACGACCCAATGCGCGCCCAGCATGGGCACGCCCGCCGGCGGCTCGTGCAGGTGCAGGGGGCTGGCCTGCGCCGTCAGGGCCGTATCGAAGGTCACGCGCAGCCCGATGTCATAGTTTGTGCCCACGAAGGCCTGGCGAGCGTAGCGCACGATGCTGGCCGGGCGCAGGTTGTACTGCCACACAAAGGCGTAAATTTCCTCGACGGTCGCCCGCTCGCCCGGCGCGTGATCGGGGATCTGGCGGTCGTTGCACAGACGCAGGGCCTGACCGTACGGCAGGACGACGCGGCGCTTTTGGGTGACGCGAGCGACGCGCTGCTTGATCTCGACGAAAACAGGCGTCTCATCGGTGAGCGGGTCGCCGTTTTCGTAACGGCGGATGCGCAACTTGCGGCGGAACTTGACGCCGTCCACCTTTTCCCAGTAGCAGCGCAGGTCGGGCGAGTCGTAGTACAGGCTGGCCAGCGTGTAGCGCCCGTCGTCGTGGCTATGCTCGTCAGGCAGCAGGTAGGCGCCCAGCGCGGCCCTGAACTGCGCGGCCTGCTCCTGGGTGATCAGGTATTTCAACTCAAAGCGGTTGAACTTGCGAATCGTATAGCTGAGAGTCTCCATAAGCTTTGTCCTCTACAAGCCATACTAGCACCCAATCCTGTGAACAAGCTAAGAAAAGGCTGTGAAAAGGTCAAGAATCATTGTCACTCATCAGGCATGAAAAAACCCTAAAGGCCGGGCTATAAGAATAGCCTTAGCCTTTAGGGTTTGGCCGAAATTCCAAAGCCTGGCGGGTCAAGCGGCCTGGGCGGCAGGCTACTCCCCCGCTTCGATCTGCTGATTCATCAGCACCATGATACTTTCCAGCGTTTCGATGGTGGCCACCGCCGAAAGGGGAAGCTTGACGTGATAAGTCTTGGTCAAGAACATGCCCAGGCTGAACAAGCCCAGCGAATCCATGCCCAGGTCGTAGTAAACGTTCATGTCAGGGCGGAGATCGTCCTTTTCCAGCCCGGTATAATCGGAAACCTTGGCAGCGAAATCAGCCCATTCGATTTTCTCAGCCATTTTGCACTCCTGCGATCGCGTCCAATTCCTGTTGTGCCATAGCCTTCATCGCGTCGATGTCAACCTTGCCCACGCCAGGCTTTTTGGGAATTTCCGGCACGAACGTGACCTGGTCGGGGACCATATAGTTGGCGAGTTCCACCCGGCAGTGGTGCATCACGTCCTTGAGCTGCACGGCCTCCTCCGATTGGCGCACGACGAAGGCCCACACCATCTCGCCATACAGCGGATGGGGCACGCCCACCACGGCCGAATCTTTGACGCCCGGCAAAAGGTTGAGGTGGTTTTGCACCACGGCCGGCGAAACCGATTTGCCGCCGCGCTTGATCAGGTATTTCTGCCGCCCCAACAGGGTGACACTGCCATCGCCCTCGTTGCGCACCACGTCGCCGGTACAAAACCAGCCATCGACGAAACTGCGTTGGGTCTCTTCGGGGCTGCCGAGATAGCCCTGCACCACGTTGGGACCCTTGACGTAGAGAATGCCCTCGCCCCCTACCGGGAGGCTGTTTCCCGCCTCGTCGCGCACCTCGATCTGATTGTCCACCCCTTCCAAAAGCGTCACCTGGCCGGTCGAGGAAAGCACCCCATCCTGGGGAACCGGCCCCCGGGCAGCCATAATCACGTCCGAGGTTTCGATCAGCCCATAGCCACTGGCATAGCGGTTCAGGTTGGGGAACTTGGCCTTGAGCCGCTGCACCAGGGCCGGCGGGAAAAAGTCCATCCCCGTCATCACCCGCTTGATGGACGAGCGCTTGAATGAATCGAGCATGGGCAGCGACAAAATAGCCTCGCAAAAAGCCGGCGGCACCGAGATGCTATCGGCCTGCCAGTGTTCGACCAGTTGCATGAACTTGACCGGCGACACGTCCGCGGAAAAAACCATAAACACGCCGCCGAACATGACGCCGGCGACCACGATCATGGCCGCCGTGGAGAGGGGGAACGCCATAGCCGTGGAATAGCCCGGCGGGCAATCGTCCGTAAAGGGTGTGACCAGGCCGGCGGCGGCGTAGGCCTCGGCCGCCAGATTGGCCTGGGTCATCAACACCGACTTGGGGGTGCCGGTGGTGCCCGAGCTGGCGGCGATCAGCAGCGGCAGGTGGGGGGGTGTCTGCTTGAGGAGGATGCCGTCCAGCTCAAAGCCTGTGGGGAGTGGCCCGGCCAGGCTCGCGCCGCCTTCGGGGTGGGCGTCCACGGTCACGATGGGGTATGCGCCTTGGGCCTGGGCAGAGGCTTGTTTGAGGGAGGCATACTGCTGGCCGGTGGTGATCAGCAGTTGAGCACGGGCGCGCTGGAGCAGTCCCACCTTGCCGCGATCGGGGATCATCGGATAGAGCGGCAGCGCGCAGCCCCCCAGGCGGGAGATGGCAAAGTACAGGTAGATGACTTCTGGGCAGTTGGGCAAGGTATAGCCCACGACGGCGCCCGGCCGCACGCCCAACTGCGCCAGGTGCGCCGTAAAGCGGTCGATGTTGGCCCGCAGATCTCCCAACGTAATGGTTTGATCGTTAAAGCCGAACAAGGGTGTTTCGGGCGGCGTGTGCTCGACGAAATCAGTGTAGATATCATTGACGGTTTTCAAATTGGGGGACAACACCTCGGGGGCTCCTTTCATTTTCTGAGATATTTGAACTGCACTTTGCCGATGTCTTTCGGCAGCGACTCGACGACCACGATTTTATCGGGAATTTTATAAGCCGCCAGTTGGCCCTGGCAGAACTGGATCAGGTCGCGGCGGGTAAACGCGCGGCCCTGGCGAGGCTGAATGTGCGCCACGACCATCTCGCCGATCAACTCGTGACTCTGACCGCTGACGGCGACGGCCTCGATGTCGGGATGGGTGAGCAGGAAGGATTCGATCTCTTCCGGGTAAATCAGGTTCGCCCCGCGCTTGATGGCGCGCTTGACCCGCCCGACAAAGCGCACGCGCCCATCGGGACAGCGCTGGCACAGGTCGCCGGTGTCGAACCACTTCAGGCCATCCCACCCGCGCAGGCGTTGGGCGGTCTCGGCCTCGTTCTTGTAATATTCCAGCAGCAAGCCGTCGGTGTGAATGAACAGCGTCCCCACCTCGCCGGCGTCCACTTCCCGGTAAGCTTCGTCCAGGATTTTCACCGCCGTAAAGGGCAAGGGCCGAAAGTTGTTCACGTCCACGCCGGCGTCGCACAGCGAATCCCAGATCACCATCGTGGTCGTTTCGGTCGAACCGATGATGTTGACCACCCGGATGCCCAGTTTTTCGAAAAAGACCCGCGCCACGTCCATCGGCAGGACTTCACCGGCAAAGTAGGCCAGCCGCACGCTCGAAAGGTCGTATTGCTCGAAATCAGGCACCGAGAGGATGACCTTGGCCAGTGTGGCGGTGAGCTGCAGCACGCTGACCTTGTGGCGCTCGATCAGCTTCAGGAACTTGACCGGCTCAAAGGTGGGTTGGTAAAAGACCGTCCCCCCGTTCAAGACCATCTGCAAGCCCATGCCGAAACCGCCCTGGTGATACAGCGGCATGCCCAGCAGCATCACGTCGTCCCGGCCAAAGTCCAGGACGTCGGCCATGTCTTGTTGGGATTGGCCAAATCCCCGGTGCGGGACGACGATGACCTTGGGGTTGCCGGTGCTGCCCGACGTGCAGGCCAACATCAATACGCTCGTCTCATCCACCGGACAGATGGGCACTTGACTTGGAGCGTTGTGGGCCAGGAAGATGAACTGATCAAAAGAGAGCAGCTCGCCGTCAGCAGGCGCGTCTATCACGACGACGTGCGCCAGGGCGGGGGCTTGCCGGCGGGCGCTGAGCAGGTTTTCGAGGATGGCGTTCTGGCGGTAGCGGGTGGCCGCAAAGCACACCGTGACCCCGGTCAATCCCAGCAGGCGGGCCATCTCCCACTCGCCGATCTGCGGATCGAACGGCACCGGCAGCGCGCCGATTCGCACGGCGGCCCAATAGATTTTGTACCACAGCCCTGAATTGGGCAGGATCAGGCCCACCTTGTCGCCGGGCGCAACCCCCAGGGCCAGCAAAGCCTTGGCGATGATTTCCGTCTCGGCGGCAAACTCGCCGTAACGAATGGCCTCGTCTTCCACGACCATGAGCGTTTTTTCGGGAGTTTCCCCCGCGTAGCGCTGAAACACGGTGTAGAGGTTGGAACTGGTCATCGTTTTAACGGTGAGCGTGAGTGGTGATCCAATCGGCGGCTACGTGCTTGACCCAGTGGAGCTGTTCGCCGACCGGCATGGTGTGGGTGACGGCCTGCTGGTTGGAAAAAACTGGCGTGTTCTCGATGATGAGCTTTTCCTTCGGCCCCTGCGCCCGGTCGTAAAAGGCGGTGGCGGAATCGAGGGACATCCAGTTATCGTGCCGGCCGTGGATGAAGAAATACGGGCATGCCAGATCGCCTTCGGCCAGGGCCTGCATCTCTTGACGAAACTGCTCGGCGGGGAGGCCACCGGTCTGAAAATCGTACCACCCGCCCTGGCGCATCCACTGAGGCGTGCTGTCTGCGGCGGTGTGGGTGATGTAGAGCATAAAGAGCGTCACGCAGAACGCGTAGCGGCGATCGGCGCAGGCGGCGCGATGCGCGTATCCGCCGCCCATGCACAAGCCGTAACTGCCAAAAACGGTCTGTTGCAGCTCGGGGCGGGCCGACAGGGTGTCCAGGATTCTCGGAAAGGCGGCCTCCAGGTTGTGGAAGCGGCACTTGACATCGTGGACGAACAAGGCCTCGCCGCTGCCGGGCATGTCGGGCACGAAAGCCGCCGCGCCGCGCGCCACCAAGGGGCGCGCCAGCATGGCCATCTCTTCTTTACAACTGCCCAAGCCGGCCATGATCACGGCGCAGACACGCACCGGGGGCGGCTGGGCGGGGGTGGGCAAGTGCAAGTAACCGGGCAGGACGCCATTTTCGAGAGGGATCTCGACGGGCGTCACGGGTGAAGGATAGCAGCACTCGCTCCGGCGGTAAAACTCGGCATAGCGCAGATAAACGCGCTTTTTCTCGCCCTCCCCGCTGGGGTTGATCAGAAAAGCGGCGTAATAACACTGCGCCGCCATGGCAAAGAGCTTACCGGCCGAGACCAGGTGCCCAGCCTGCTCGGCCCGCTCGGCCAAGCCGGCATAATGAGAGGCCCTGCCTTCCCATTCCGCCAGCCACGAGCGTTCCAGCGATTTGGCATTCAGGAGAGGCTTGCTTTCCACCGCCGCCAGCACGGTTTCGACGTCGATGGGATGCAGGCCGTAGATCAGCAAGCGAGAGATGACGGGGTTCAACAGATTACGAATCGTCCAGCTTGACGACATGGATCACCTCGCACCGATGGCGCTCTTGGGGCAAACGGCCGCCCCCTCTCGAAAGCGCCAGGCGTATTCGGGGCAGACCTCGGCAAAGTTGATGTACACGCGGGAAGAGTCGATGGGGATAAGCCGGCGCAAGACCTCGAGCAACCCCTGGCACAAGCGCTTGGTCGCGCCCTCCACTTGCAGCCCCGAAAGGCAGCGCAAGTCCACAAAGGCGGCCGGGTCAAAACTGCCTGCCATGACGAAATCGGCCGTCGTGAGCGAGACCATCACATCGCACAGCGGCTTTTCCAGGACCTCAGATACCAGGCGGGAGGCAGACAAAAGCAGGTCGTGCTTGTCTTGTTCGGCCAGAGCAACATTCAGGTTGATTTGAACCACCGGCATGACGCTTGTACCCTGTCGATGTCAATCATCATCACATCTGCGGAGAATTCGTTCAGAACACAAACAGGGCTTATTCTAATTCACTTTCAACGATATGTCAAATTTGTTTCCTCTCTGGTTTCTAGCAGGCTGTCGGAGAGAGCGTTTTGTAGGGCGGCTTTCTACGCCAAAGGCGTCCTGCGGATAGCCGCCGCGCCTGTGGCAGGT
>JAFGFO010000070.1 GCA_016931085.1 Thermoflexales bacterium | reverse complement strand
TCGGTAAGCAGCACCAGGCCCTCGCTGTCGGCGTCGAGGCGCCCGGCCGGGACCAGTTGCCCCTCGACGGCCACCAGGTCGCGCACCGTCCGGCGGCCCAATTCATCGGCTATAGTGCAGATGATATTGATCGGTTTGTACAACGCGATATAGCTGTGCTCTTGCTTGGGGCGGACGTAGCGCGCGCCATCCACGACGATCGTGTCGCGGGTCGGGTCGGCGCTGTCGCCCAGGTGCGCCACCCGGCCGTTGACGCTCACCCGGCCCTGGCGGACAAGCTCTTCGCAGGCGCGGCGGCTGCCGTGACCAGCCGCTGCCAAAATTTTTTGCAGACGCTGCTTGTCTGCTGGTTGATCGTTGCGTTTTGCCATATAGAAACAATACACCCCTTCGCCCCGTCTGTCAAGCTAGGTGCGCTCGTGGTGCTGGGCGGACACAAACATCAGATAGCACACCAACAACAAGGCGGCAAACATCACCGTCACGCCGTAGGGCTGCCGGTGGCTGAGTGGGTCGGTCAGCCACGGCAGCACGTCGGCCACCACACTGCGCGGGCGCAGCGCCAGGTCCCAACTATTCCAACGTAGAAAGCGCCCCAGGTAGATGCCCAGCCCACTCAGCCCAATCGTGCCCGCCGCAAAGACCCAACTGGCGGCCCAGCCCAGGAAAGCCTTGACCTGTGTTTGCACCGTGCGCAGTGAAGCGACGGCCAAGAAGCAGCCCGTCCAGGCAAACGTTACCAGCAGCCCGAGGTCATACCACAGCGGGACCGGCGGGCGCTCCCATAGGTGCCACAGGTCGGTGACGAGGTAGGGGGCATTCGGGAAAAAGGCTAGCCACAGCACGCCAGGCGGCGCCAGGACCCACCAACGCCGGGGGTGGCGGTGATGAATAGAAGCCATCCACAGGCTGCACAGATAGGGCACCCAGGCCAGGCCAAGGTTCCACACCATGTGGCTGTGGACCCACGAGCGGGTCAGGTACATACGTCCGGCCAGGATGCCGAGGGCCAGCAGCGTGGACAATACGATCGGGTAGACCGACTGGCTCAACAGAAAGTGATGGATTTGACGCAAGCGATTGATCATCTGGTTCATCTCTTTTTTTACTCGGTAGGGATGTTTCACGGCTCTTCCAGCCATCGCGAGACGATCGCCTCTAGCTTACCCTCTTTCTCCAATTGCGCCAGGGCGCGGCTGAGGGCGGTGCGCAAGCGCGGGCTATCGGCGCGAGTAGCCAAGGCCAGTGGGTAAGGTTGCACTGTCTCGGGCAGGATGCGGAGTGCCGTCTGCCCGGCCACCGCCCGCCGTGCCCAGACCGCCTCGGCCAGCGCCACATCAGCCTGACCATTCTTGAGCGCTTCCAACGCCTCGCCCGGCGAATCGTAGCTGAGGAGTGTCACCTCTGGCGTCCGGCGCGCCACATGCCGGGCGGCGGCGTCGGCCTCCGAGCCCAACTCGACCGCGATGCGTTTCCCGCCCCAGTCAGCCGATCGAGCCGCCGTGCGCTCGCTGTTCGATGCCTCGCCGCACCTGGTGATGACAACCTGTCCGGCGTCAAAATAGGCGCCGGTATAGATAAAGTTAGCCAAGCGGGCCGGGTCGTTTTCCACTACGCCGATCAAGCTGTCACAGCGCCCCACGTACAGCGCGTCGTAAGCGCCATCGTAGCCTACCGGCACAAATTCAACCTTCACCCCGATGCGCTCGGCCAGGGTGCGTCCCAAGTCTGGGTTCAGGCCCACGAATTGCCCCTCCGCGTCCACCGCCGCGAACGGCCAATCGTTCGAGTCCACCCCAAAACGGATGGCGCCGCCTGTCTGCACCTGCTGCCACACGTCCTGGCGCGGGCCTTTCCAGGCCCGGCGGGCCAGGTCGACCGCCCCCGGCCCGAAATCCCAGGCCAGCAGCAGCGCGAGACACGCGGCGGCCGCCCATTCGAAACTTGAAACTTGAAACTTGAAACTTGAAACTCTTATCTCGTGTATTTTTGCACTTCCAGGTAAATCGGCTTGGGCTGGAAGGTGGGCGAGACGAAGGTGAACCCGTCCTGGTAGCCTTGCCCGGCCTGGGGCAGGCGAAAGGCCCAGATCGCCACCACCTTGCACCACGGCCAATTGTGGCGCGCCCACTCATAAGCGCCCAAGGTGTACTGCACGCGCTGCGCCGGCGTCACGCCATAAATCCAGCGTGGGCTGTCGTTCCAGCCCGACTCGGTGATGTACACCGCCTTGTCCCTGTCGCCATAGCGTTCCATCACCTGGCGCAGCAGCTCGACGCGCCGAAAGTTAAGACGATCTGGCGCGGCTTCTTGTTCCGCCGGGTTTTGCAGGCCGTAGCTGTGGGCGGCCAATGCGTCGAAATAGTCGCCTGCGCCGGCCTCGTACATGCGCTCAAGGTAAATCAGATCGTTTAGCCCATGCGGGCTGCCTTCCGGCTCGAGCGTGGGGGCCAGCGCCCCAGCCAAGACCACTACATTGGGGTTGGCTTCCTTGGCGCGCGCGTAAGAGACCTGGAGCAGGGCGGTGTACGCGGCTGGATCGGGCGGGCGTAGGCCCCACTCGAAGGCCAAATTCGGCTCGTTCCAGATGATGATGTGTTCTACTTGCCCGGCGTAGCGCGCCGCGAACTCGTGGACGAAATCGCCCCAATCGGCATAGCTGTCGGGGGCCAGGTAGTTATAGGTGCTTTCCTGATCGAGGGGATCGGGGCGCGCCCAGGCTGGCACCAGCCCCAGGCGTGCGATGACCGTGAGGCCCTGCGCGCGGGAGTGCTGGATGATCTTGTCGGCGTGTCCCCATGTAAAGCGCCCACGCACCGGCTCGATGTAGGCCCACGGGAAAAACTCGACGATCCACGGCGCGCCCATCTCGGCCACCATCGCCAGCGAGCGTTGGATCTTCCACGTCTCAACCTCGTCGGTCAGGCGTGTGTGGACGCCGACGAGCGAGTTGCTCGTGTGGACTGTCTGCGGCGGGCCGGGCGTGACGAGTAGCCTGGGCGGCGACTCGAAGGCCCACAGTACGATGATCAGCAACGCCAGGCGGGCGGCCGCGTCAAAACGTGTGTGTTTGAATAGTACCATGACGCTATTATATCATATCCTTGTTGACAATCGCTATAGGCTCGCATATAATGGGGACATGAGCATCCCAATGCCTGAGGCAGGCTCTGACGAACACAAGCTGGCCGGGCTGGCGCAACTGCTCGGCGTCCTTGCCGCGCTGCCGGTGTGGCTCACCTGGCGGCAGCGCTCGGCCTTTGTGCGCTTGCACGCTGTCCAATCCATGCTGCTCGACGCGCTCATGTTCGCCGCGATCGCCATCTTGTTGGCCATCTTGGCCGGCGGCATTGTCGCCAGCGTGTCACTGGCCGAACAGCCGGATGCTTCTCTGGCCGCCTTGACCGTGTTGCTGTTTGGCTTCCCCCTGTGCAGCCTGGCCGGCATGTTGGTGGTCATCACCGCCGTGCTGCTCCTTCGCCTGCGCGCGGCGATGGCAGCCCTGCAGGGACGCGAGTACCGCTACCCCCTGATCGGGCGGTGGGGGTGAGGCCTGGTAGCTGGTGAGACCGTCAAATATTTACTGGTGGACATTTTTAATCACGAATACCGCGAAGGGACTCCGAAGCGGATGACACGAATTTGTAAGATAAACACCAGAAACATTCGTGAAATTCGTAAATTCGTGTCATTCGTGATAGAGAAATTCAAAAATGCCCGATGGCAAAGTCAAATATGAAAGGAAAAACATATGCAAATCGTAACCGACAGCGGCATGGACCTTTACTTGCCACCCGAGCAGATGCCTGAAATTGAGCTGCACGTTGTCCCACTCACCATTACACTCCAAGGCAAATCGTACCGGAGTGGGGAGGATATTCAACCCCAGGAGCTTTATCGCATACTGACCGAGACCGGCGCGTTCCCCACCACTTCGCAGCCGGCCGCCGGCGATTTTGCGGCAATCTACCGGCGACTGGCAGCCACGGACCCCGATATCTTGTCCATCCACATCTCTTCTGGCCTGAGCGGCACGGTCAATGCTGCCAAGGCCGCCGCCGAGATGGTGCCGGAGGCGAACGTCACCATCATCGACACCAAGACCTTGTCGGGCGCCATGGGCTGGCAGGTGGGAGCCGCCGCGCGCGCGCTCAAGGCCGCTTGGTCGAAAGAGCGAATCGTCGAGCTGACAGGGCGTGTCGCCGCTGCCAGTGAGAGTATCTACACCTTGAATGACCTCAAGTACCTGATTCACGGCGGGCGCATCAGCCACATGAAAGGCTTGATCGCCTCGGTCCTGCAAATCAAGCCCATGATCTGGGTGGCGAAACCCAGCGGCGCTTACGAGCAGGTCGGCCAGGCGCGCACCTTCAAGCGCGCGGTCGCCGGGCTGGTCGAGATCATGATGCGCAAGCACGCCCCCGGCAGCGCGCTGCGGGTCCAAGTCCTCCACGCCGATAATTCTGAAGGGGCGGCCATGCTGCGCGAGCAGGTCGGGCAGCGCTACGAATGTACCTGGCTGCCGCTGGGCCACTTGTCGCCCGTGCTAGGCGCTCACACGGGACCTAGCATGGTTGGCGTGGCCTACGCCGCCCTGGCCGATTATCCCGAGGTGCCCTAGTGACAAACCATGCGCCATTAAGAAATGGCGATTGGGTAGACGAGTTCCCGGCTGCCATGACGGTGTGCGATGCCGAGGGGATTATCTTAGAGATGAACGAGCGAGCCGCCAAGGCGTTTGAGGAGGATGGCGGCAAGCAGTTGCTCGGCTCCAACTTGCTCGATTGCCACCCCGCTCCGGCGCGCGCCAAGCTGGAACAATTGATGCAGACTCGGCAGGCGAACGTTTACACGATCGAGAAAAAGGGTGTCAAAAAGCTGATCTATCAAACGCCCTGGTATCGCGATGGCGAATATGCCGGCTTTGTCGAGCTAGCCCTGGAAATTCCTTTTGACATGCCGCACTTTATCCGTGGCTGAAGCCTGGATCGGGTGCGGTGCTACGCTGTAGGCCATGGCTTATCTGAGCGGTGAAGCGCGCGCGGCGTATGTCCGCACGATGTTTGGGCGTATCGCGCCGCGCTATGATTTCATGAATGTCTTGCTGAGCGGCGGGCGCGACCGCGCCTGGCGGCGTTTGGCCGTGCGCGAGGCGGCTTTGCCGCCGGGCGGCCGGCTGCTGGATGTCGCGACCGGCACGGGCGACGTCGCGCTGGAGGCGCTGCACCAGGAGCCAAGCTCGTGCGTGGTGGGGGCTGACTTTACGCCAGAAATGATGCAGTTGGGACGGGCCAAGCCCGGCGCGGCACAGGTGCGTTGGGCGGGGGCCGATGCACTGCGCCTGCCTTTCCCCGACAATGCCTTCGACGCGGTGATCTCGGGTTTTATGCTGCGTAACGTGAGCGACGTTCTGGCTGCCCTGACCGAGCAGCGCCGCGTGGTGCGGCCGGGCGGGCGCGTGGTCTGCCTGGAAATCTCGCACACGCCGCTGCCGGTCTTTCGAGAGCTGTTCCGCATTTACTTTTACCGCCTGGTGCCCATCCTCGGCAGCCTGGTCGGTGGAGACCCTGAGGCATACCACTACTTGCCGGCTTCTTTGGCTGTTTTCTTGACCGCCGAGGAATTGGTCGAACGTATGCGAGCGGTTGGGTTGGCCCAGGTGCGCTATCGCCGCCTGATGCTGGGCACGCTGGCCCTCCACGTGGGAATCAAGGCGTTGGTCTAATGTTTGCTCTCGTGTTCCAAGGGATGGTGAACGTCGGGAGGTGCACAAGATGAAACTGGGAGATCATTCTCTTTTACGCGCAATGCTCACGGGAGCGATTTTTTGCTTCACTCTCACCCCCGTCCCTCTTTATGCCCAGGGCGACGATACACCGCCGGTGCCTGCCAGGGGGGAGAACTTTAGATTCGAGCATCTCACGCCGGAAAATGGATTGCCGTCGCTCACTGTGCGGAGTACTGTGCAGGATCAACAAGGCTTTATGTGGTTTGCCACCAGCAATGGGCTTTCTCGCTACGATGGCTATACCTTCAAGACCTTTCGTAACGATCCAGACGACCCTCGCAGTATAAGTACAGAAACTATGGGTACGCTCTATGAAGACCGTGAAGGTGTGCTGTGGGTGGGCACTTGGAATGGCGGGTTGAATGTCTTTGATCGAATCAGCGAGCAGTTTACCCGCTACTTGCACGACCCCGATGATTCCCACAGCTTGAGCCATAACAAGGTCAACGTCATCTACGAAGACAAAAACGGGCGACTCTGGCTCGGAACCAATGACGGCTTGAATCGATTTGACCGGGCCGGCGGGCAATTCATTCGCTACCAGCACGACCCCAATGATAGCCACAGTTTGAGCTATGATGTTGTGAACACGATTGTCGAAGATGCAGCCGGCCAGCTCTGGGTGGGCACATTGGGGGGCGGAATGAACAAGTTCGATCCAGCCAGTGGGCAATTCACACGCTACCAGCATGACGAGGGTAATCCCAACAGCCTGGGTTATGATCAAGTCGAGATCATGGCTGTCGAAGCTACTGGCCGCCTATGGGTTGGCACGGTGAACGGGCTAGACTACTTTGACCCGGTGACCGGGCAATTCACCCACTATCGCCATGATCCTGACGATCCCCACAGTTTGGGCAATAATGATATACGTGCTCTATATTTGGACGCCTCCGGGGCGGTGTGGGTCGGTACCACGGGGGCTGGGTTGGATCTATTCGACCCCCAAACGAAAACGTTTACGCATTACCCCTCCGATCCCACCAACCCAAATGGTTTTCATGGTAATTGGGCCTCGTCTATTTATGCCGATCGGTCTGGCGCCCTCTGGATTGCGACTGTGAGCAACGGGGTCAACCGCTTGGATCGGGCCGCGGCCAAGTTTGAGCTGTACCAACACGATCCTAACGATCCCAACAGCTTGAACGGAGGCTCAATTTGGTCGATTCTCCGGGATCACTTGGGTACGCTGTGGGTCACCACCGTGAACGGTGGGCTGAATGCACTGGATCCGGTTACAGGTCACTTTCGCCATTATCGCCACGACGCGGCGAACCTCCACAGCCTGAGCTCCGATCAGGTTTTCGCTCTGGCTGAAGACGCCACAGGCTCTCTGTGGGTTGGCACCAAGGAAGGCCTCAATCGCTTTGACCGGGCGAGCGAACAGTTCACGCGGTACCTCCACGACCCTGCCAATCCTGCCAGCCTGAGCGAGAATTGGATCACCGGGCTGCACGCCGACCGAAGCGGGCGCTTGTGGGTCGGCACCTATGGCAAGGGTCTGGATCAACTCGATCCGATTACAGACGGTTTTCGCCCTTATCGATCCGATCCCGCCAATCCCTACAGCCTGGCGGATGATCGCGTTCTGACCTTCTCGGAAGACCCCTCGGGCCTGTTGTGGATAGGAACTCTTGGAGGATTAAACAAGTTTGACCCGAATACGGGTATGTTCACCCGCTATCTTCACGATTCTGATAACCCTGAGAGCTTGATCAATGATCAGGTGGAACATAGCTACCTGGACCCGGCGGGAGTGCTGTGGCTGGCCACACCCGGAGGATTGGAAAAGTTTGACCCTCGAACAGGAATCTTTACGCACTATGCTGAAAAAGAAGGCCTGGCGAGCAAAGCGATCGCAAGCGTCGTTGGAGATGCGCAAGGGAAGCTGTGGGTAGGCATGCAGGGCGGCGGCCTCGCCTGTTTTGATCCAGGCAGCGAAACGTTCGAGAATTATGACCGGAGCGACGGTCTGCAAGGTGATGATTTTATGCCGCGTGGGGCCTACCGAGACGCCGACGGCAAACTCTACTTTGGCGGGGTAAATGGGCTGAACGCTTTCTATCCCGATCAACTGCGCGATAACCCCTACATTCCGCCGGTGGTGTTGACCGATTTCCAAATTTTCAACCAGGCGGTGCCGATTGGGGGAAAAGGTTCGCCGCTGCAGCGGGTCATCAACGAGACCGACGAAATCACACTGTCATACCAGCAATCCGTCTTCTCCTTTGAATTCGCCGCATTGAATTATCGCGCACCTCAGAAAAACCAGTATGCCTATAAACTTGAAGGGTTTGACGCGGATTGGAACTATGTGGGGAGCGACCGGCGTTTTGCCACCTACACCAATCTGGACGCCGGCACGTATACATTCCGGGTCAAGGCTTCCAATAATGATGGGGTCTGGAACGAAGCTGGGAAAAGCATCGAAATCACGATCACGCCGCCCTGGTGGGAAAGCTGGTGGTTTTATACCTTGTGTGTTGCCGGTGTCTTGGGCATCTTTGGGGTGATTTATCAAGCCAAAGCCAATCAGCTCAAGGCAGAAAGACAAACGGCGGTCGTCCTGCGGGAAAGCGAGGCACGCTTCAGGGCGATCTTTGACTCGGTCAATGACGCCATTTTCGTCCACGATCTGGACACTGGTGATATCCTCGACGTCAACGCCAAAATGTGCACGATGTATGGCTACACGCACGAAGAGGCCCTTAGAATCAAGATCGAAGACTTGAGCTCGGGCGAGCCATCCCACACCCAGGCGGGCACTCTGGCGTGGATGAAGAAAGCCGTTGAGGAAGGGCCACAACTCTTCGAGTGGAGAGCGAGGGATAAGGGGGGCCGGCTCTTTTGGGTTGAGATAAGTATGAGACAGGCGGCTGTTGGCGGCCAGGATCGGGCACTCGTTGTGGTGCGCGACATCACCGAGCGTAAGCGGGCGGAAGAGGAGATCCGGCGCTTGAATGAAGAGCTGGAACAGCGGGTGGTGGAGCGCACGGCGCAGTTGGAAGCGGCGAATAAAGAACTCGAGGCCTTTTCGTACTCGGTTTCACACGATCTGCGCGCGCCGCTGCGAGCGGTGGACGGCTTTTCGCGCATCTTGATGGAAGAGCATGCACTGGAGCTCTCACCGGATGTGGCCCATTACGTGCAAGTCATTCGAGAGAACACCCAGCAGATGGGGCGCTTGATTGACGATCTGCTGGCTTTTTCGCGCCTGAGCCGCCAGCCGCTCAACAAGCAGACGGCTGCCACAGCCGAGCTGGTGCGCCAGGTTCTCGACAGCTTGATCGGCGAGCAGGCCGGTCGGCAGGTCGAGCTGGTGATAGGCGATCTGCCGCCTTGCCAGGCTGACCCGGCTCTGCTGCGCCAGGTCTGGCTCAACTTGCTTTCGAATGCGTTCAAGTTCACACGCAGGAGGGAGGTGGCTCGGATCGAGGTAGGTTGCGTGGAAAAGGATGGGGAACAGGTCTACTATGTCAAGGATAACGGCGCTGGCTTTGACATGCAGTATGCCGGCAAGTTGTTTGGCGTATTTCGGCGACTGCACCGGGCTGAAGAGTACGAAGGGACGGGTGTCGGGTTGGCCATCGTGCGGCACATCGTTGCCCGCCACGGTGGGCGGGTGTGGGCCGAAGCGGAAGTGGGTCAAGGTGCTACGTTCTATTTTACGATGTAGAGAGCTACCAGTTGGGCGTCAACAGCTACATCGTCAAGCCGGTAGCTTTCGAACAATTTGTTGAGGCAGTCCGCCAACTGGGCTTGTATTGGTTGCTGCTCAATCAGACGCCGACCGGCTCTGGCGTTTCCTAAGGAGGAGCCTATGTCTACACCTTTGCGCGTGTTGATTCTCGAAGACCGGGCGGCGGATGCCGAGATGGTGCTCTACGAGCTGCGCCGGGCTGGCTACGAACCCGATTGGCGGCGAGTAGACGCCGAGCCAGATTATCTCGCTTGCCTGACGCCTGGCCTGGACGTCATCCTGGCCGACTATACGCTGCCGCAGTTTGATGCCCTGCGCGCTTTGCGTCACTTGCAAGATCATAACCTGGATATCCCGTTCATCGTCGTGACCGCTACTGTCAGCGAAGAAGTGGCCGTCGAGTGCATGAAGCAAGGCGCGACGGATTACTTGCTCAAAGACCGGATGGGACGTTTGGGGCCGGCAGTGGAACACGCGCTGCAGCAGAGGCGCCTGCGCGACGAAAAGGAGCGAGTAGATGACGCCCTGCGTGAAAGCGAAGAACGTTTCCGCCGCTTGGCCGAGAATGCCCAGGACATCATCTATCGCTACGAGCTCGTCCCTCGCCGCCGCTTTGCCTACGTCAGCCCGGCGGTTACGCTCATCACCGGCTACACCCCGGCAGACTATTACGCCGATCCCGATCTGATGCTGAGAATGGCCCACCCAGATGATCGCCCCCTGATAGGGTCTACGGTTCGAAAGGATAGGCTGCCCAAGACCCCTCATACTCAGCGTTGGGTGCGTAAAGACGGAACGATTATTTGGATGGAACAGCTCAACGTCCCGATTTATGATTCAGCCGGCGAGCTGGTGGCTGTCGAGGGCGTTGCGCGTGACGTCACCGAGCGCAAACGGGCGGAAGAAGAGGTCAAAAAACTGAATCGAGACCTGGAGCGCCGCGCCCGGGAGCTGGCGGCCCTCTATCAAGCTGGCCAGATCATGGCCTCGACGCTTCAATTGGACAGGCTGCTGGGATTGGTGATGAAGCAGGTCAAGAGCTTGCTGGACGCGGAAGCGGCGTCGGTGCTGCTGCACACGGCGGTTCTAGATCAGGGTGGAGACGAGTTGGTCTTTGCGGCCGCGATTAGCCCCTCTTCTGAAAAGCTGATCGGTGTACGGCTGCCTGTCACGGCCGGCATCGCCGGGTGGGTCATGCGCGAAAAGCAATCCGTCTCGGTCGCCGACACGCAGAGCGATCCGCGTTTCTTTAGCGGTGTGGATACACTTACTGGCATGACCACACGCTCGCTGCTGGCTGTGCCGCTATTGTTTCAGGATACGGCTTTGGGCGTGTTGGAGGTCGTCAACAAAATCAATGGCGCGTTTGACGAGCACGATCTGAAAATGCTGGAAGCCCTGGCCAGCTCGGCGGCGATGGCTATCGAGAACGCTCGCCTGTACCAGGCACAGCGGGAGGCCCTCCGCCGTCTGCAAGAATCACAAGCGCAGCTCGTCCAGGCTGAAAAAATGACGGCCCTGGGCCGGCTGGTGGCCTCCATCATTCACGAGGTCAACAATCCCTTGCAAGCGATGCAGAATGCGCTGGAGCTGGCCGTGGAAGAACTGGAAGATGGCCTGCGCCGCGAAAGGCTGTCATCCTACTTGGGCATGGCTCTCACTGAAATCGAGCGCCTGACAGGTATCATGCGCCGCTTGCGCGACTTTTACCGTCCGGGACGCCAGGAGATGCGGCCTACCGATGTCTATGCTGTTCTGCGCGATGTGCTCGAGCTGGCCGGCAAGCAGTTGCAGCACAGCCATGTCACTGTCGAGTGCGATTGGGCAGCTGAGTTGCCTGCGATTCAGGCCAATCCCGATTACCTCAAGCAAGTCTTTTTGAACCTGGTGCTCAATGCGATTGATGCCATGTCTGCCGCCTCCGGCGAGGGACGGCCGGCTGGTGTGCTGCGCGTGCGCACGCTCCGCGACAAAATGCAAACGGCGGATGGCTGCGAGCTGCCGGCGGTGCGCCTCGAGTTCTGCGATACGGGTGTTGGCATGCCGCCTGAAATATTGCCTCACATCTTTGAACCCTTTATGACCACCAAAGCAACCGGAACCGGCCTGGGACTGTCCATCAGCTACGGGATCATCGAGGCGCACGGCGGGCAGATCACGGTGTCGAGCGAGGCGGGCGCGGGAACGACGTTTACGATCCTGCTGCCGGTGAGTGGACCTCAGACCTGATACCGTAGGACGGCAGAGTCCGTGTCGCTTTTACTCTTGCCGTCTCATCTTTCACAGGAGCAATCAGCTATGGCATTAAAAACGAATTCAACTCACCCCATGACGAGAATCCTGGTCACCAACGACGACGGCGTGTACGCACCGGGCCTTTTGGCCCTCAAAAATGCCATGCTGGAACTGGGCGAGGTGGTGGTGATCGCGCCAGACAGCAATCGCAGCGCGATCGGGCACGCCAAGACTATGCACAAGCCGCTGCGGATGGACCCGGTCAAGCTGGCCGACGGCAGCCCGGCCTACGCCTGCTCCGGCTCGCCGGCCGACTGCGTGGCGCTGGTGGCGCTGGGCGCGCTGCCGGGGCCATTTGACATGGTGGCGTCTGGCATCAACCCCAATCCCAACGTGGGCCACGACGTCACCTATTCGGGGACCGTGACGACGGCGTATCACTGATACACAAATTTGAGGGGGTATACTCCAGGGTCACGTTTACGGTTTTGTCAGTCGCCACGTCCACCCGCTTGACAATTCCTTGTACCACTTTGTACCGCCCCTCAAATTGCAAGTTGCGCTCCTCCTCGTTGTGCGGTTCACAGTTTAGCAGTTCCCACCCCGCCGCCAGCTCTTGACGAAAAACCAGCGCCACTTGCATGAGCTTGTCAGCCTGGTTGCCGATAAGCAGGCTTGCCGCTGCCAGATCGCGCTTAATCGCGCTTTCCTCAATATACAAGCTTGCTATCTGGGTTTCGTAATCATCTTGGGTAATTCTCTTTTCGCGCCTTTCTGTTATCACCCATTGCTTGCCCATCTGCAGGGCGTCAAGTCGCTTTTGTAACTTTTCCACTTCCGCGCTTGCGTCTGGCGTTTGAGCTTTCCGGCCGGCAATCGCCGCTTGTATATCCGCCTCAAACTTTACGGGGTCGCTGATATGCTCCCAAGTTTTTGCCCATATTTGCTCATCTACTCTGTGCAAGACAACCCCGCCCGCGCATCCCTCTACAATGTTTCGCCGCACATGGTTTCTACAATTATACTTGAAATACGTGTATACCTTTTCCCCCCGCACAATCCGCCAAGTATGCACCCCCATGCGAGTATTGCAAGCTCCACAGTAAACCAAGCCAGCGCCCAGGGCTTGCGCTTGTAGGTTGCCGGCCGGGTAAGCTTTCCATTGGGCCGCATAATCATAAACCCTTTGGGCCGTTTCAGGGTCCACAATAACGGGTACCGCAAGCTCGTACACTTCGCCGCCCCACTTGACGGGGAAAAGCCCCGTATGGTAATAGGAATGGCTCAGTATTGTACGAAGGGTCTCAGTTTGCCAAGGGTATTTTACATTGCCGCGTTGCCTTGCTCCCCCCTCCACAAGTCGCCGCCTAATTTCGCTATAGCCTGCTTTTTCCCCGCGCCAGCGCCATATTTTTTCAATCCACGGGGCTTCCTCCTCATCTAGCACCATGTAACCGTCTTGCACCTTTAGGCCATAAGGCACAGTTTTACCGCCCGTATACATCCCCCGCGCCAGCCGGTCAGCTTGCCCCATGATGGTTCTGTCAACCCTGGCTTGCAATTCCACGCCGGCCGCCCAGGCTTTTACCACAGCCGTCGAGGGGTCGTAATGCTCCTTTACCAGTTCAATTGTCACCGCGCCATTTTTCACCAAGTCGCTCACGTCGAGCATAGCGCGATTGACACCACGGTATAGCCTGTCCTCCCTCCACGCCACGACCACGTCAAACAGCCCCGCCGCCCCATCCACCAGCATTTGCCGCAAGCCGGGGCGGTCGCTGCGTGTCCCCGATGGTTCTACCATCTTGCTGCCCACTTTGTATTTTTCCGTGTCCCTGTACACCTTGACGACGGTATACCCCCGCTCCTCACAATACCGCCGGGCGTCATCCTCTTGAGCTTGCGGGCTTACCCCCTCCGCCTGGCGCTCACTGCTTACTCTAATGTAGATCACTGCCCGCACGAGGGCGTTCTTTGCGAATTTCTTGGTTGCCTTGCTCATTGTCCTTTGTCCTTTCGCGTTTGCCTATACCGCCTATACCGCCTATACCGCCTATACCCCTATACCACCAAAACGGGGCAAAACCCTACCCACCACAGCCGGCCAGGGCCGCCAGGGCGGGCGTAACTTTCCGGCTGTCCGTTGCGTGTTTTGGAGGGGTAAGCCAGCCGCGCCGCTCCCACCGCCGGGCCAGGTCGCCAACCTTGCGGTTTGTCCACCCCTCCCCCGCAAAAGCCGCCGCCAGCTTGTTGACAATGAAAGCGCCGCCCAGGTCTTGCACAGCATAGCGCACAAGCGCCGCTTCCCCGTCGCCCAGGATCGGGCCGGCCGGCTTGCTGCCCAGGCCGCCGGCAATCGCCTGCAGGGCGTCATCGGCCAGGTAGTAGCCTTGCACTTCGAGGGGGTCACCGTCGATCCTGGCCAGCATACGCCCCGGCTTGCCCCGGTCTATCCGCTCCGCCCCAGGGCACCCGGCCAGCCGGGCCGCGTTCCCGTCTTGCACCCTAAACACAAGCCGGCTTGCCAGGTTCACAGATACCACACGGGGCAGTATATCCGCCGTGCCGTGTGTCGCCGCCAGCCACAAGTAAAGCCCCGTCGCCCGTCCCTTGCTGGCAAGTCGCTTGAGCAGGTTGACAAGTTGGCTATTATCGCCGGCTTGCAGGGTCAAATCAAGTGCCTCATCTATGACGCAAAGCACAAAGGGCAAGGGGTCAGCCGCCCGCTTGTTATAGCTTGCCAGATCGCGCGCCCCCAAGCTTGTAAGCAGATCGCCGCGCCGGTCGGTTTCGTCGGCCAGGTCAGCCAGCGCCTTTGTAGCGTCTTGCACCGTCCACACCACCGGGCCGCGTAAGTGTGGGGCACCGCTCCAGGTTGCCAGCTCTATTTGCTTGGGGTCAATCAAGCAGACCTGGAGCAGGTCAGGGCTTGCACCCGTAAGCAGGGCCGCCAGGGCCGCGTGTAACCAAGTTGACTTGCCCGCGCCACTGGCGCCCATAATCAGCGTGTGCCCCAGACTTGGCAAGCTCACCCACACCGGGCTGCCGTGCCCTTGCCCAATAGGTACAAGCAGATCACCAGCCGGCCGGCTGTCCAGGTCGAGCACTACCCGACTTGGCAAGCGCACCGCCGCCGGCTGGGGCGTTTCGGGGGCCAAGTCAGCCACATAAAAGATACCCCGCCGCCCGTCCGTGTCTTGAGACAATAGCTTGACGGGTAAGCCGGTCGCCAGCTCCAGGGTAGACAAAACCCGCGTGTGTTTTAGCTCAGGGGCCGCAAAGTGCCACAGCCGCCCACCGTCCACTTGATAGGCTGCCCACCGCCCGCCATAAAGCGCCACGTCCAAAAAGCGCACAGAAAACACCGTCCCGTCTTGGTTTGTATGCACAAGTCCAAGCCGGTCGAGGGCCGCTAACATCTGGTATCCTGCCCGTTGGGCCGCCTTTGGCAATTCCGCCGGCAAGTTGCGCCCGCCGCTTTGCGTAACCGCGTTAATTGCTTCCATCACCGCCCCCATAAAACCACTTTTCAATTTTGGCGCTCAAGTCCGGGTCGTTGACTATCCGCACCTGTCCGGGCATACGCACAGACGGGCCAGGCAAGGCCGGCAAGTTGGAGGGGGTAACGTCCACCACCACCCCACCAGCACCGGCCGGCTCCCATCGCACCGGGCCGGGGTCGAAAGCCCGCCCCGCCGGGCGGGGGTCAAGTCGCCGGGCCGTTGCCAGCGCCCAGGTCATCACCACGTAAGCACAGCCGGCCAGGGCCAAGCCGGCCGCCAAGTATAACAGCTTGCGCCCCAGGGCCGCTTGCTCTTTGCTTTGCTGATAGGCCAAGCTATAAGCCGCCGCTGTCGCTCGGGCGTCTTGGGCTTGGGCGGTCGAGGTCGCCCCGGCTTGCACCACCGCCGCCGTTGCCGTCGCCTGGTAAGCGCCGGCCGTCGCCGTCGCTGCCCCCGCCCTTTGGCGGGCCAAGTCGTCAAGCGCCGCTTGGGTCGCTTGCGCCTGGAGGGCCGCACTTGTCGCCGCTGCGCTCACCGTCGCCCGATAGCTTGCCGCCGTCCGGGTCGCTTGCGCTTGCCGCTGGGCTTGTTGCCACTGGTCAGCCGCCGCCGTCGCCGCTGCCAGGGTTGCCAGGGCACCGCCCACCGGGCCGCCTTGCGCGCCGGCCGGCACCACCAGCGCCCCGCCCAGGGTCACCAGGGCCAAGATCGCCAAAGCTCCAGCCGTCCGTTTTGTGTTCATTAGTCGCCCCCCTCCAAAAGCTCGACAAAGCGCGCGTTTGCGTCCGGGTCTTGGATTATCCGTACCTCGGGCATACGTCCGGCTGTCGAGGTCTCGCCACTGATAGCGCGCTGCGCTAGTTCCCGCGCCTCTTTCCGGTCCACCATCTGCCCGCCCAGGATCCCCGCCGGGCGTGTGGCGGCCGCCATAAGCCCCACCGCCGCCGCTTGGCTTGCCACTTGCACCATTGCACCCTCGCTCCCATTGGCTGGGTATTCGGCTGTTAGCGCCGGGCGGGGGGCCGGCTGCCCGCGTAGGAGGGCCAGGGCTTGAGCCGCCACGTCTAGCACAGTGGGCACCCTATAAACCGCGCCGGCTCCAAGTCCCCGGCTCGGGTCGTGGTATGTCACCCAACCGAAACCCCTTGAGACCATAACAGGGTATTGCCCTTGTGTGTTCGGGTAGATCGAAGTAGCGCGCCGCATCACCCAGGCCGCCGCACCGAAGGCCAGCCCTACGGCCAAGACCAAGACGAACAAGCCGCCGCCAGTGTAGGCCAGGGCGCGCCCGAGGGCTTGAGCTGGCATGGCTACCCACTCGGCCTCGGCTTTAGCTCGTAGCGTTTCGCGCTCGATCGCCTTTGCCGCGCTTGCGTCCATTGCCTCTTGGGCCGTCCGGGTCGCCAGGGCCAGGGCTTGCGGATTGCTCACCTGCAGGCCGCCGCCGTCGAGGGACAACGTGTTGCCCGCCACGAAACTAAAGCCCAGGGCCAAGACGGCCAGGGCGGTCAGGCCAAGCACAAAACTTGTCAGTAATTTCATCGCGTCACCTCCAAGTCATCGAGGGGGAAACCCCACCCGCTCACCTTTTTGTTTATTTCGCTCTCTATGCTACACTGTGGGTAACCGGCATAGAAAACGTGGGCCAGCTCGTGAGCAAAAACATAGTACACCGTGTTTTTTGAACGTTCGCTTAACTCTGCCCAATCAAGCCAGATCACCCAGCCGTCCTTACCACAGTCCCAAGCGCACCCGAAAAACCCATCAAAGCGCCATTGCTCCAAGTCTGTTACAAGCGTTAAACGGCTCTCGATAATCCGCCAATCCCGGCCGGGTATCCTGGCTATAACCTCGGCTATCAAGCGCCTCAGTCGGTCCGAGCTTATAAGCGGCGTCATTCTATCGCCTGCCCTACCGCCATTGTGAGTAATAGCGCCCCACAGTGGACACATTGCCCGCGCCTTTCGTCTTGCCTGGTAACGGGCTGCCGGCACCCATCGCACAACCGCACCGCCTCGGCCTCGGGCACCTCAAGCCATATCTCACCCAAGAGGCACCCGCCGGCCGTCTGTACCTCCAAGCTGGCCAGGCCAAGACCAGCAAGCGCCGCCGCCGCGGCACCGGCGGCCGTCGGGTGTATCATCACCGACTTGGGCATAACCGCGTGCCGGCCGGCAAAGTCACCGATCACCGCCTGGAGCACACCGGGCAGGCTGGAGGGGTCGCCCTTCCAGCCGTTGCGATAGGTCTTGAAAGTCTTGGTCACGCTATCACCTCCAAGCCGTGCCCATTGCGCCGGATCGCGCCGGCCGCCTGCAGCTCGCCCACGTACCCTGATACCGTCGATTTGCCCTTGCCCACGTGTGAAGCAAGCTCGGCCAGGCTTGCGCCTGGATTGTCACCCAAGAATACCAGCATAGCGTCAAGCGCCTGTTGCTTTGCTGCCCGCCGTGTGGCGTTTGCCAGGTCAAGGCCGTTCGGCTTGGCGTTCCGAACGTTCGGTATGGACGAAACCGAACGGGCCGCTTGACGTGCCTCTTTGCGGTCCCGGCGCGCCCGGTCGATCGCTGCCAGCCGCCGGGCGTGGTCTTTTCGAAGCATCAAAGTCCCTGCCCCGGTCAAGCTCATTCCGATAAAGACAACCGGGGAGACAACCGCCGCGCCTGGCAGTACTTCCAAGATGACAGTGAGCAGGGTCACCGTGCCAAAGTACACACCGGCCAGCCCCAGGGCCAGGCCGAACGGCGCCGCCGGGTCGGTCTTGCGCTTGCTCTCGTTGTGCTCACGGAATGTAAGCGCCAGGTTCACCGTGCCCATTCCCAAAAGCTCGATCACCGCCCCGGCCACGAACGAAACCCACGAGGGCCAGCCCAGGTGCAGCATAGTCGCCCGCCAGATCAAGTACGCTGTGGGCACCGGGGCCGCCCAGCTTCCCAGCCGAACGGCCACGGTCGCCAAGTTGCCTTCGATCAGGTCAAGGGCATTTTCGACAAAGTTCATTTTCGTCAAATTATCTCTCCAATCGGCGACTTGAAACGCCAGCCTAACTTGAGCAGTTCACCAGAAAGCGCCATAATTGCCCCTGCGGCGACTGCCGTAACGCCTGCATTATCTTTGCACATCGGGTCGGCCTCCAGGTAAGAATGCAAGATAAAGCAGTGGTCTAGAGCCTGGTGCACGAAAGGGGGCGCGTTCGCGTCAAGCCAATCAATTAGAGCTTTCTCGGCTGTATCCGCAATCCACGTAATAAACTCACGCGAGTACACACCCGCCGCCTGGCCGTCATCCTGGCCGGCATCGGGGGCGGGGGCCGCCTCGGCCGGCTGCCCTTGCTCTGCCAAAAAAGCGCCCGCCTCTCGTAGCGATTCCAGAAAATCGGCTTGGACCGTCCTTGGGTCATAGTTCGGGCCACGTCTATAGCACCCGAAAAGCAAGTCGCTCTCAAGTCGTAACGCTTCGTAAAGCCGTAACGCTCTTTCACCCACCGGGGTAATGTTAGCGATTGTTAGCTTCCAAAGCGCCCGCTCGATTGCACGGTCAGCTTGCAAAACTTCGTCAACGTTCGTTGTGTCCACTTTTTGCCTGTCCATTCTATACCTCCATTGCGACTTGGCCGGCTTGCTACGCAAAAAAAGCCGGCGTTCTGATAAAGTCGCCGGTCTGCTTGCGTATGCTTCCCAAGTAGGGTATACTTGGCGTAGCCTATGCGCCGCTAGATCGGCGTGTTGGTTAGGGGTCGTGTCTGTGTTCCCGCACGTCACGGCCCCGACTTGCTTAATTCATTCTCAGTAGATCACAATAGAGCCACCTGCGACTTGAAAAAAAGGCATAGTCTGGTAATATCTCCTGAACCCAATTCACCAGGAGCCAG
>JAFGFO010000069.1 GCA_016931085.1 Thermoflexales bacterium | reverse complement strand
GAAAAACTATCACAACCGCGAAGATTTTCGCTTGCGCGCCGAGCACGCAGAGTGCGCCGAGAAGATTTTTAAAAACTCTGCGTTCTCTGCGCTCTCAGCGGTAAAATCTTTGGTTGCGGCCGAAGGCCGCGCTAGGATACTAACACAAGCGCTTTAAGCCTTGCTCAAGATCAGATTAAGAACTTGTTAAAAGTCTCTCCGCTTGGCAAAACGGCTAAAGTGGGATACAATAAAATGTGAAACGCAAGGCGTAAAACACACGCTCGGGATGCTATCAAACGAAAGGAGAAACACAATGGGTGACTTGGAAAGTATACTTGCCTCTGGAACTTGCCTCACGTGCGGGGGTGTCGGGCTTTTGCTGGTGCTCTTTATCCTCCTCAACGGTGGTCTCAAGCTGGTTTACCAATACGAACGCGGCGTGGTCTTTACCTTGGGGCGCTACTCCGGCACGCGCAATCCCGGCTTGAACGTCATCATCCCCATCTTGCAGTCGATGCGCAAGGTGGACATGCGCATCAAGACGGCCGAGATCCCGCGCCAGGAAGTCATGACGCGCGACAACATCCCCATGCTGGTCAACGCGGTGGTGTATTTCAAGGTCGTCAAGGCCGAGGACGCCATCATCAAGATCGAGGACTATATCTTTGCCGTCAAGCAGTACACCCAGGCCGCCCTGCGCGACGTGATCGGCAACAGCGAGATGGACTTTGTGCTGACCGAGCGCGAGCAAATCGCCGACAGCATCAAAAAGATCGTGGACGCCGAGACGATCGGCTGGGGCGTGGACGTGGAAGGCATCAAGATCCAAGAGATCGAGCTGCCAGCCGAGATGAAGCGCGCCATGGCCAAGCAAGCCGAGGCCGAGCGCGAGCGGCGCGCCATGATCATCGCCTCGCAGGGCGAGCTGACGGCGTCCGAGAACCTGCGCCAGGCGGCCGAGAACCTGTCCAAGAGCAGCGGGGCGCTGCACCTGCGCACGCTGCAGACCATCCGCGACATCGCCGCAGACCCCTCGGAAAAGATCGTGCTGTTCGTGCCGTCCGACCTGGGGCGCGTGGTTGGCTCGGTGGTGGAGAATAAGGCGTAGGAAGTAGGAATCCATGCGACAGAGCGCCACGATTCTAGAGGGCCTGATAAACCGGATTGTCAACACCGTGCATCCGATACGGATTATTCTATTTGGCTCGGCCGCGCGGGGGGAAATGGGGCCGAACAGCGACATCGATGTCATGGTGGTCATGCCCGATGGAACACATCGCTCGAACACAGTGCGCCATCTCTATAAACAGATGCTTGGGTTTGGCTTCCCGGTAGATATTTTGGTAGCGACTCCCAGCGTGCTCGATCAGCACAAAGATAATACCAGCTTGATCTATCGCGACGTGTTGTCCGAGGGCAAGGAGGTCTATACCATTGAATAGCCTTCTCCCCGGAAGTGCGGCGGATTGGCTGCGCCGTGCCCGCAGCGATCTGTCTCTTGCAGGCGTTCCAGCGCCGCCCGATGTTTTGTATAACGAGTTATGTTTTCACGCACAACAAGCCGTAGAAAAAAGCATCAAGGCGGTGCTCGTTAACTGCGGGATCGAGTTTCGCCCGGTTCACGACCTCGACTATTTGATGACCCTGTTGCCACCGGAAATATGCCCGCCGCCAGAGGCCACAGAGATTGTGGTATTGACCAGTTATGCCGTGATGTTTCGGTATCCGGGGGATTACGAGGATATAGTGGAGGAGGAATACCAGACAACGCTACAAGTGGCACGGGCTGTGTACGGCTGGGCGGAACAGATTATTGGGTGATTTCGTGATCAGTTGCCGGCCGCTTGGGCGACGCGATGGGCATGATCAGGACTAGAAGGAACACGCCATGCTTGACAACAACGTTCGCTACTTGCAACTGGCTTTTAACTACGACCTGGGGCTGGTGCAGCGCGTCTTGCCCAAGATCGCTTACAGCGAGCGGATCTTGATCGAGGCGGGCACGCCCTACATCAAGCGCGAGGGCCTGCACGGCATTTCAGCGATTCGCCGGCTGTGGAAGGGTCACATCGTGGCCGACCTGAAAATCACGGATGGCGCGTCGGGCGAGGTCGAGATGGTCAAGCGGGTCGGGGCAACGGCGGTAACGGTAATGGGCAGCGCCCCTACCGAAACGCTGGAAGCCTTCATCGCCCACTGCAAGCAACTCAATGTGCTGCCTATGCTCGACATGCTGGGCGTGCACGACCCGCTGGCCGTGCTGCGTCCCCTGCGGCAACTGCCCATCGCCGCCGTGGTGCTGCACCGCGGGCGGGACGAGGAAAGCACGCGCGGCAAGGTCATCCAGTACCGGCACGTCAACCGCATCCGCAGCAAGTACGACGTGCTCATCTCGGCCGCCGGCGGGGTGGATCTCAAAGAGGCCCGCAGCGCCATCTTTAACGGCGCCAACATCGTCGTCGTCAATCTGGTGCGGCCCGGCGACGGGTGGCAAGGGATTTCAGTCGAGGAAGACGTGGGCAAGATCGCGCTCAAGTTCTTGGAGACGATCAGCTAGCCAAAGCGCCCGGTGACATAGTCCTCGGTCTTGCTCTCGCGCGGGGTCGTAAACAAGAGCTTGCCCACGCCTTCTTCGATCAACTGGCCTTGCAAGAGAAAGGCGGCGTGATCGGCCACGCGGGCCGCCTGCTGGATGTTGTGCGGCGCGATCAAGATGGTATAGGTAGCCTTGAGCTCCTGCAGCGACTGCTCGACCTTTGCCGTCGAAATCGGGTCAAGCCCCGAGGTTGGCTCGTCCAGCATGATCAGCTCGGGTTCCAGGGCCAAAACGCGCGCCAGGCACAGGCGTTGCTGCTGTCCCCCAGAAAGCGCCACCGCCGGATCATCCAGTCGATCCTGGATCTCGTCCCACAAGGCGGCCTGGATCAAGCTGCGCTCCACGGTTTCGTTCAAGATGGCTTGATTGCGCACGCCGGCCAGCCGCGGACCGTACTCGACGTTCTGGCGAATGCTCATCGGCAATGGCACCGGTTGGGCAAACACAATCCCCACCCGGCGGCGCAGCGCCGTGACATTCACCCCCGGCGCGTACAGATCCTTGCCGTCCAGCAAAACGCGCCCGCTCATGCGCGTCCCACTGACCAGGTCGTTCAAGCGGTTCAGCGCACGCAGCAGCGTGGACTTGCCGCCGCCGGCTGGCCCGAACAAGGCTGTGATCTCGTTGGGATAGATGTTCAAGCTGACGTCGCGCAGTCCTTCTGTACCGTCCTCATAACTGAACGACAAGTGATCTATGACGACCTTGGGGGTACGATCTGCTTCTGGCATACTCTATCTGATGTCTCTATCTCTATCTGTTACCACAAGCGTTTCCGCCGGTAGTAGCTGCGCAGCCCGGCCGCGACGAGATTCATCGACAACACAAAAATCAGCAGGACCATGGCTGTGCCGTACTGAATCCGGATCGGCATGCCGGGCACCTGGGTGCTGATGACGAACAGGTGATAGGGCAGCGCCATCGTCTGGTCAAACATACTGCGTGGCAGGCGCGGCAAAAAGAAAGCGGCCACGGTGAACAAGATCGGCGCTGTCTCGCCGGCGGCTCGCTCCAGCCCCAGGATAATGCCGGTCAAGATACCCGGCAAGGCCTGGGGCAGCGCAACGCGGTAAATCGTCTGCCACTTGCTTCCCCCCAGGCTGATGCTGACCGTGCGGAAGGAAGGCGGCACGGCGCGCAGCGCTTCTTCGGACGTGCTGATGATCACCGGCAAAGTCATGATCGACAGCGTCAGGGCGCCGGCCAGGATCGAGCTGCCAAAGCCCAAGAACAGCACGAACAAACCCAGGCCAAACAAACCGTATACCACCGAAGGAACGCCGGCCAGGTTGACGATAGATAGCCGCACCAGGCGCGTAAACGTCGTGTCCGAGGCGTACTCGGCCAGGTAGACGCCCATAGACACCCCCAGCGGCACGGCAAACACGGCCGTGCCAAGCGTCAGCCACAAGGTGCCCACGATGGCCGGCAAAAGCCCGCCATCACGCATGCCATTGCGCGGCATCTCGGCCAGGAAACTCCAAGACATGGCCGGCCAGCCCTGTGCGACGATATAGCCCACCACGACCACGATCGGCAGCACGACCAGCGCCGCGACGGCGGCCAGGAAGGCAAAGCCCAAGCGTTGTGCGAGTTGTCGAGAGATCATAAGCGTAAAACGTAATGCGTAAAACGTAATCAAGACAGCAGCCGCTGCGCGCGGCGCGCCTGCTGGAAAATAGCCAGCGAGGCAGCCAGGTTGACCAGGAAGGTGATGATAAACAGCACCATGCCAATCGCAAACAAAACGTGAAAGTGCACGCTGCCCTGGGCCACCTCGCCCATCTCGGCCGCCACGGTGGCCGTCATCGTCCGGGCCGGGCGCATGAGGCTGTCGAGCGTCAGCGGCAGGCGCGCCGCGTTTCCCGTCACCATCATCACCGCCATGGTTTCACCGATGGCCCGCCCTACCCCCAGCATGATGGCGGTGAGAATGCCGGAACGGGCAGCCGGCACGGTCACGCGCCAGATCGTCTGCCAGCGGGTGGCGCCCAGGGCCAGGGCGGCCTCGCGATACGCGCGCGGCACCGAGTCCAGCGCGTCCTCGGCCACGCTGATGATCGTCGGCAGCGCCATGTAGGCCAGCACCAGTGCCCCGGTAAAGGCTGTCAAGCCAGTGGGCGCGTCAAAGGCCTGGCGCACCCAGGGCGAGAGCACCAGCATGCCCAAAAAGCCCAACACGACCGAGGGGATGCCGGCCAGCACCTCGATGACAGGCTTGACAATCTCGCGCAGCCAGCGCGGCGAAACCTCGGCTACAAACACAGCCGCCAACACGCCGGTTGGCACGGCCAGGGCGGCCGCTCCCAGGGTCACCAGCACTGAACCCAATATCAACGGCAGCAGCCCGTAAAAGCCTTCGATGGGATACCAGCGCGCGCTGAACAGCACGCCGGCCTCAACCTCCCAAAAGGCCGGCAGCCCCTCGCGCAGCAGGAAGGCAAAGATGAGCACGACAAAGGCAATCGCGCTAAAACCCGATGCGCGGATCAACGCTTCGATAACGAGTCCGCTGGCGAGCCTTCCGTTTTGTACCGTTCTGGCAATCATCTTTCAGTCTTCAACGCTACTTGCTCGCGGTGTGTCCGGCGTTGAGCGGGACAAAGCCCAACTCGGCCACGATCTCTTGGCCGGCCGGCCCGACAATCCAGTCCAGGTAGTTCTGAACCGGGCCGGACGGCTGCCCAGCGGTGTACATGTACAAGTCGCGCGCGATTGGATAGCTTCCGTCATCGACCGACGCGATGCTGGGTAAAACAAAGCGACCCTCCGCCTGGCGCGCAACGGCCACCATCTTGACATCGGGCGTCACGTAACCCAGGCCATCGTAGCCAATAGCATTGGGATTCTGCCGCACCTCGGCCGTGATGCCTTCAGAGGACGGCAGCAACAAGGTCTCGGCGGAAAAAAACAAGTCCGTGTTCTGGCTATCGCCCAGGCGGACGACCTCTTCCAAGAAAAAAACGTGCGTGCCCGAGTTGGTCTCACGCGAAAGCAGCACGATGGGGCGGTCCTGCCCACCCACTTGCCGCCAGTTCGTGAGCCGGCCCGTATACATCTCCGAGATCTGCTCGAGCGTCAACTGCTGCACCGGGTTGGAAGGATGAACGATCACAGCAATGGCATCTCGCGCGACGACATGCTCGACCGGGTTGATCGCGTTCGCCTCGGCGCGGTCTATCTCTTCCGACTTGATCTGGCGGCTGGCGTTAGCGATATCGATCGTGCCATTGATCAGGGCCGCGAGGCCCGTGCCCGAGCCACCACCCGTCACGGCGATGCGCGTACCGGTATGTTCGCCCTGGTAAGCCTCGGCCCAGGCCAGTGCCAAGTTGACGATGGTATCCGAACCGACGTTCTGGATCGAACAAACAGCCATCTCCTCGTCTCGAGGAGACGGCGAGGAAGTGCAAGCGGCTGCCAGGGCCGCCACGATTGCCCAAAGAGCGATACGTCGAATCACGCGCCAAATTATATCACAGACGGGGATAAGAGGCAATGGAGGTGCGCAAGGGCACTCTCTAGCAGGCTGTCGGAGAGAGCGTTTTGTCGGGCGGCTTTCTACGCCAAAGGCGTCCTGCGGATAGCCGCCGCGCCTGTGGCACGCTTTGCGTGGAAACCCGCCCTACAGGTGTCTCTCCGACAAGCTCCTAGCGCATCCGGGCACGCTGGCAAAGTACCGCCCCAATCAGGCCCAGCAGCAGGCCGCCTAGCAGCGCCACCCACAGTGTCCCCCCCGGCGCCGTAAAGCCTCGCAGCCGGACGGCCGCCGCGGCAAGGCGATTGGGCGCTCTGCCTCAAAAACACAGCACAAACGAAACAAACGCCTCGCGCCCAAAAGGCACGCAAGACCCTCACCCTTTTACAGAGGCGGGCTTAGTATCAGTAGATCACAATAGAGCCACCTGCGACTTGAAAAAAAGGCATAGTCTGGTAATATCTCCTGAACCCAATTCACCAGGAGCCAG
>JAFGFO010000068.1 GCA_016931085.1 Thermoflexales bacterium | reverse complement strand
TTTCGCTAATTTTCACTAATTTTATGCCATTTGTGTAGATTCGCGTAGATTCGCGGATAATAAAATAGTAACTTTTGCGGTACTGCGTTTTTTCCCACGGGGCGACCACAAGGAGCGCCCCTACCACTCTTTTTGAGGCAAGTCACTTTCCAGTTTTGCAATAGGCATGCTCCTTTCTGACACACAACGGTGTCACTTCAAGGCCGTGTCAGTTTGCCTTGATTCCTTGCGCTTGAACAAAGAATTGCCCCAACGCCCCAAGCGCCCATCTCCGATCATGACGTTGAGCGCCACAGCGCTCGCCATGATAAAGCCCATCACCGACTGAACCCAATAGCTGGTAATTCCGGTAGCGACCACCCCGGCTTGCAGCGAGCCCATGACGTAGGAGCCGAAAAAGGTGCCGGCAATGCTGCCCAAGCCGCCCGAGATCAAGGTCCCGCCGACGAAAACGGCCGCCATGGCTTGCAGCATAAAAGCCTGCCCCTGGGTCGGGAAGAACACGTTTATTTCGATCGTGAGCAAGATGCCGGCGAAAGCCGCGATGACGCCCATCAAGGTAAAGAGCTTGATCTTGGTGCCCTCCACGTCGATACCCATGACCTGCGCCACGTTCGGATTGTCGCCGATGAACATGATGGCCTCGCCAAAGGTGTGCCGGTTCAGGATGAACCAGAGAAGCACCGCCAGTCCCAAGGCCCAGATCGATTGGGCCGGGATAATCCCGCCGATCCGGCCGGTAAAAAGGTCGTGGACGAAGGTGGTCTCGATCGCCTGGATGTTCAGTTGGAGCCCACCCGCGATCAAAATCGTGAACCCGTACCAGAAGAACTGCGCGGCCAACGTCGCCATGATCGATGGCACGCCGATCTTGGCAATGAGCAGGCCATTGACGTAGCCGACAAGGGCACCGGCCGCCAGGGCAAAGATGATGCCAATCCAAGGGCCCCAGCTCATGCCCCAGTGCTTGACGGGCCAAGCAAAAGCAAAGCCGGCCAACGCGACCACGGCCGGGAAGCTCAGGTCAATCTCCCCGGCGGTGATCACGAGGGTCAGTCCCAACGCGAGAACCAGCGGCGGCGGCACGGTCTGCAGGAAGGACATGTAGATCAGGCGATGGGTAAACACGTCCGGCGCCGCGACCAAAAATATACCCAACAGAATGACCAAGATCCCCAGCACCGGGAGACCTTCAATTCTTCCAAGAAACGTAAGGATAGAGTTCTGTGATTTCATAGCTAGGCCTTGTCTTTGAGCCCGTGCGCGTATTCGAGCAGGAACTCGTCCAGCGCTTTCAGCTCAATATCTTTCTTGGCGATACTCGCCACGATCTCGCCGCGATCCATGATGACGAAGCGATCCGAGATTTCATACACGTCCTGGATGTCGTGGGAGATGTAAATACACGCTTTGCCCCCTTCCTTGATCCGATGCACAAAGTTGAGTACCTTGCGCACCTCTTTCAGAGAGAGCGCCACCGTCGGCTCGTCGAGGATGATCAGCTCGGCCTCGAAATGCATGGCCCGCCCGATCGCCACCCCTTGCCGCTCGCCGCCGGAAAGCTTGATCACTTTCGAATCGACCGTGATGCCCTTGCCGCGAAACCCGATCGTCTTGAGCATGATCTCGTTGGCAATCTCTTTTTCCTTCCTGACGTCGATGAAACCGAATGGAAGGGTGATTTCGCGCCCGATGAAAAAGTTCCGCCATAGGGACTGCTTGTCGCCGAGCGATTTGTCCTGGTAAACGGTTTCGATCCCATAGGCGTGGGCCTTCTTGACGCTGTAGGCCCTGAAATCCACCTGGCGGCCGGCGACGTACATCTCGCCGCTGGTGGGGGGGAACACCCCGGTGAGAATTTTTACGAGGGTGGACTTGCCGGCGCCGTTGTCGCCGATAAGCCCGACAATCTCGTTGTCGCCCACATCCAAATGGATGTTCCTGAGAGCGCACACCGGGCCAAAATACTTTTCAATGTTGACCATGCGCAGGGCGTAAGGCTCGGCAGCCACCGCATCGATCTTGATAGCCTCTAGCAGAGACGAGATTTGAGGAATATCGCTTGGATGATTATTCATGAGACTCCTGGTTACTAATATGTGGCATTTGTGCTATTCATATCTTTAGCACTTGGCGGCGCAGTGGATTGGCGAACCACCAGGTGGCTAACCATCTCGCTGCGCGACATCTCTGGGCACGCTTTAGACCGAAGGTCAAGCAGCATTTGCATGCACATGTCCCCTAATTCGTAACGCTGCAAAGCGACGGTCGTCAAGGCTGGGGTGATCTCGGCTGCGAGTTGAATGTTGTCCAACCCAACCACGGACAAGTCCTCTGGAACCCGCAGACCACAGTCACGCACGGCCCAGATAATTCCAATCGCAGTCAGGTCGTTGGCGGCGAAAACAGCGGTGGGCCGTGTTGGAAGCGCCAAAAGTTGAGCCATGGCGTGCCGGCCGCCATCCGTGCGCAGGTTCCCCTCCACAACCTGAACCTGTGCTGGATCGATCCCGTGCATAGCCAGGGCCTTGAGAAACGCGTCACGGCGGATGCGTGAAGTCTCCAGCTCCAAAGGCCCGCTCACGTGTGCCAGGCGCCTGTGACCCAAGCCAAGCAAATGATTGACGGCTTCCTGGATGCCTGTCTCGAAATCCTGGGTGATGATGTGGAGAGCACTGCTAACAACATGCCGTACATTCCAGTCCACCACGACAGCCGGAATTTGGTGCCTGGCAAGCTCGAGCAGCCATTCGTCCGACATGCTGCTCGACGCTATCAAAACGCCATCCACTTGCTTGTCGATCAGCGATTGGATATACGCCCAACCACGCTGCACATCGTAATTGGTGTTACAAAGAAACAGGCCATAGCCGTGGGCAATCGCCACATCCTCGGCGCCGTGAATCACGTCGGAGTAAAATGGGTTGCCCACGTCTGATATGAGAAGGCCAACGGTATGGGTCCGTTTCGATACCAGGCTGCGCGCTATGCCGCTGGGGCGGTAATTCAACGCAGCGACGGCGCTCAACACGCGCTCGCGCGTTTCGTCGCGCATGTAAACCGTATTTCCACTGAGCACGCGGCTGACGGTGCTCTTGGAAACCTTTGCGATACGGGCTACATCGGCAATTGTTGCACGTGACATCGGTAATTTTGCCCGAGGAATGGTACTGCATATTCGGAAACCGGTTTCTGAAACCGGTGTCATTATACCATAGGGAGGCTGCTTTTGTCAATACCAATTCAAAGTCACCACACGGCTGGCGGTGATCTCGATGAGCTGGGTATAGGGAACGGGGAAAATGGCGTTGGGGGAGCCAGCGGCGGCCCACACCGTCTAAGCGGCTTGGACTTGATCTGTAGCTTTCATAAAGTCTTTAACACCAGCGGTAGATAAACGTGTTCCAAGATCTCCAAGTGGCATACACCATCTACCACGCTGACGTGGAGCTCGTGAGGCGTCTTGTCGTCAGCCCACGAGAGGCTTGAGGTGACTGGAACACAGCCATTGACGCGCAGCGCCAACGGTTCCCCGTCTCTGAAGCCGGCGATGGCCCCGTCGCTGTCCGCACCGTATACGTTCGCCAGGCCGTACAAACCGCTTGTACCCAGCCTAAAGCAGCCGGCCACCTCATGGCGCGGCGTGAGCACCTCAACCACGCTCCCGGCTGGCGCCAGCTCGCCGTCGACCCGTACTGTGCCATACAGCAGAGAGCTGTATGGCGTAGGCGCCACCGGCGTCTGGCAGGTATTCGACGGTTGTGCCTGGCTGCTTTCCGTCATTTGCGGATACTGCAGCGTTCCAGCCTCGGTCACGTGGACCAGGTAGCCTTGGCCAAAATCCATCGCCCACAGGCTTTGGTAGAGGGGAGAAAGGGCGGGGGCGTAGGCTCCCGCATCGCCGACGACGCGATCGTACTTGCCGGTCATGCTGGCCATGGCAGCCGTGACGGGTTGTGACTCTTCCAGGCAATAGCCAATCCAATGCCAGCCAGGCTCTAAGGCGAGCGTCGTGGTGGGAGCATACGGCGCGCCGAGCATGCCCAGTCTCGACGAGGCGCCCGCCGTGGAGCGCAGCCAATAGGCGGCCCCTGCGTCCAGTCCGGCCGGGGCGGAATTGTCCTGGGCTACCACCTGGTCGTACTGTCCGGCGATGCCCTGGAGTGTGGCGCTGAGGGGCTGGCTGCCAGGGTCGATGCAGGCGGATAGCAGGTTCCAGCCGATAACCAGGTCACTCACCTGGAGGGCGTGCTCTTGGGTGGTGCTCAGCAGGATAGTGGCATCAGGGGCGACCAACGTCATCTCTTCCAGGCTCAAGCGGCTGAGCCCGGCTTGATCCAACGTTAGCGTGATCTGCGCCAGCGCCTGATTCCCGTCTGCCCCGCTGGCAGGCGAGCCGTAAGAATAGCCGCCAGCGGCCAGGCTCGTTCCGTCAGCATCCATGTAGGGGCCGAGCGGCTGCGCCGTGCGCCCGGCCTGGCCAAGGAAATCCACTTCGAGCTGTGCCCCTCGCACGCGCGCGGCCTGGCCACTCAAGACTAGCTCAAATTCAAAGCCGCCCACGTTTTCCATGCCATGTCCCGCAAGCTCCACGACAGCTTGTTCCTGGTCAATAGATACCACGTCAAGCGCCACTTCGGGGCCAGGAGCGGCCCAAACGTAGGCGGGAACACACACGGCCAGTGCCAATCCCAACCAACGACTTGGTTTGATCATCCTGATGTTCATTGCTGCCTCCTGTTGGGCGGTTTGCGAACCGCCCCTACGATTGCCAACTTGGGCAGGGGCAAGCCCTGCCCCTACAATTTGCAACCTGTCTCTACTCTGCATCCGGGTGCAGGGCGGCGTCCCAGTCCTTGCCATCCGGCGGATCGATGTACGACACTTCCGCTTGCACGCCGGCGGTGTAGCACATATCGTCGTTCCACCAGCGATTCTTCCATCCCACCCAATTCTTGGGCTCGCAGAAGCCAATGCCGACTGCGATCCAAAACTCGCCGCTGAAGGCCATGCAGCCTCCTGGCGCCGAGCATTTGCGCCCGCCCCAACTGGTGCCCGTGTTGCGCAGGCGCTCGATGGAGAGCGTCAGCTCGCCGCGGGCGTGGATGAGGCACAGCCCCGTGCCGTAAACGCTGCCGCGCAGATAGCCGCCATAAATGGGATCGCCCTTGCTCGTCGGCGTAAAGTACCAAAAGCGTACCTCGGCGCTGGCGGTCACGTTGACGATGCACGAGTAGTTATAGATCGGCACGTCCCCCCAAACCGCCAGGTAAATCCCGGCAAAGGTACCTGGGCTGGGTGATTGCATGCCGCTCTTGACGCCATCGCTGCCGATCTTGGCCAAAAGCTCGGCAAAGCCGGCCGCTTTGAGCACTTTGCTGTCTGGGTTGATCAGCCCAAAGAGAATGGCTGCCCCCACGCGATAGTTGCTAAAGTCACCCTCGCCCTTGAGCCCCAGGTAAAACAGCGGCTGGTAGTTGTAAAAGCCTGCGCCAAAGACCGCGCCGATGTTGCGAAAGACGACCGAGCTCAGATCGAGCTTGGCGATGGTGATCCCACCCTCGATGCGTTGGTTGCCGGCCTTGGTGCCGATGAGGAGATAGATGTCGGCGTGGATGTCGTAATTACCGGTGAGGGCTGTGCTCACGTTCTTGCCCTCGATGAAAATCTCGCCGTCGCGGTTGATCTCGAACTTGATCCAGTCGGCGTGAAGCAGCGCATCGTTGGTCTTGGTCTTGTCCGCCGCGCTGCCGGCGGCTCGCATATGCTGCTGCGACGAACTGCCGCCGGAGCCGGTGCGTACGTCTACCATCAGGCCAAAGACGAGGTTGTTCATTCGAAAATCGCTGCCGGCGATCTCGAACACCACCTGGCCCAGCCCGGTGGCCAGCGTGGCGCCGGCGTCCTTTAGCACCTGGCCCGACTGCAGCCCGGTGATGCCGTAGGCCTCTTTGCCTTTGAGTTCGCGCACGGTAGATTCCAGTACGTAATAAGCCTGATCGTAGCCACGGCTACCCCAGCTTGACCAGGTCTTTTTAGCCAGGTCCACCGGGTCGTCCGTGTCGCCGCTTTCAATGCTGTACTCGAACTTTTTGGCCCAGGCCGTGATATCCTCCTCGACCTCAGCCCAATCCTGGTAGGGCTTGACGCCGGCGGCGTCTTTCTGGGGCCGGTTCATCGCCAGGGCACGGAAAGCGGCCTGGCTGGCCGTGTAGCCGGCAAAGATGCCAAAGTCCATCCTGAAACTGCCGGAGAAATTCACGGTCGATACCAGCGCCAGGTCGGTCTTGATGACCTCCGCACCGGGCAGTAAGGTGACGTCGGGCCACACGCCCGCGAACGCGCCGCCGGCGCTGTTGGCCAGGAACTTGACCGGGATGGGCAGGTCGAGGTACTCGTCGACGAGCGGGTAGGCCCAGGTCAATTCCGGTTTTTCTGCCGTGGCCTGCCGCGGCTTGCCCGCTACCTGGGTGGTGGCCACGGGCCAGTCACCCTTGGTCTCGTCACCCTCGAACTGGGCCGGCGTCCCTGCCACGTCCGCTCGTGGCTCGACCTCGCCAAAGTAGTCCACCGCGCCGTTGCCGTCCACCAGCACAAAGCCGCAGCCTACCACCCGGCTTTGTGCGCAGCTCTTGAGCGAGGCTGGCGTCAACTTGCCGCTTGGATCCAGCAGTTCCTTGGGCAGGCTCTGCACCGTGTCGTCCAGCTCTAACCCCAGCGTGTCGGGCAGGCTGTTTTCGTCGATCAAGCGGCTGTAGTAGTGGCTGAGCTTGACGTCACGCACGGCGTAAGGGATGCCGCTCACGCGAAAATAGTTGGGCAACTGGTCGCGCTGGCCACTTTCCGGGTAGGGGTGGATGTCGCCATAGTCGCCGTTGGGGAACCAATGGCTGACGATGGGTACCTGGACGGCTTGACCCGTTTCGTCCAGGACCGTGGTTTGCTTCCCCAGGCCGTTGATCGAGGCCTGGCCTTGCAAGACGAGGATGCGCGGCGGCAGGGCGGCCAGGGCGTCTGCTTCGGATGTGCCGGGGTTGTTGTCCCTGAACTGCTGTATGTAATCGCTTTGAAGCGCCTGGGTGTGCGTGATGGGCCACAGGAAAAAGTGCACGGGTGTTTGCTGAAAAGCCCAGTACTTGTGGTTCAGCGTCAGGCCCCCACCCAACTGGCCGCCGCTTGGGCAGCCCCGCGCGTCGAACTCGGACACTTGGAGCGGCAGCAGCACGTCGCTGGGGTAGGGCAGGCGCAGGTCGAGCCTGGCATCGCTCTGGTCCACGATGCTGTTGTCCACAAACAGTAGATCGTATTTCTTAAGTGTGACCAGGTAGCCGTTCTCGTCGCGAATCTCGCCAAAGCTATCGGTGTTGATGCGCAAGTTCTCGCTCACGCCGCCACGCCGCACGTAGAGGTCGAGGTCTACGTCGTTAAAGGTGCTTGGCCTGAAGCAGCCATAGTCGGCCCGCTTGTGAACGGTGTTGATGTTGAGGCCCGGGTCGAGATCGCTCCCGGAAATCGGGCCAGGCAGCCGCCGCCAGGAGTTCTCGGCCGGAGATGGGGCACTCGTCGCGTGTGCCCACGCGCTGTCAGAAAAGCTGGCTCCCGCCGCGTAAAAAGTCACGTGCAGGTCAGGTAGGCCGGTGGGCACGCTGAACGCGCCGGTCCAGGTGAGCTCGGCCGGACTGATCGCGACGGCGCCGGCGACCAGCCCGTTTGGTCCAATGGCAAGCGTGCTGTTGTCACTCTCCAATCGGTGGATGTGCTTGGCAGGGTCCGGTCCACGGAAACCGATGCGCAGCTCCCGGCTGTGCTCTGACATAAAACTGAGGTCTGTGCCCTGGCTGGCATAGTCCACGCGCACACTGGCGTTCTCCAGCGTCCCACTGACGATCCCACTGCCGGCCACGTGCACTGTCGCGCCGCTGGCGCGCACTACCGCCGCAGCCGGCAGGCTGGTGCTGTACTCGAGCGCCCCGCCGGTGAACGTGCCTTGCAGCCCGTTCCAGGTGACTTGGGCGTCGAGGCTGGCATAGCTGCCGCGCAGCAGCGCCAGGTTGTTGTCGGGCGTGGGCAGGAAGGTGTCGCCCAGGCCAGGGATGGGGTAGGGGGCGTAGCGCAGCCGCTCGCCCGTCGTCGCACCGTTGGGCGTGACCTGGCTGTCTGTAAAGCTAAAGGACGGCGCGTCGATTTGCCACGGCAGGTTTTCATCTATGAGCGCGATGGGGCGCGCGGCAGTGTCGATCACCAGCGGGCCAAAGGCCAGGTCTTGGGTCGCGCGATCAAAGACGCCAAAGACCTTGCGGCTGCGTTCTTGGCTGTGCCTATCCAACACTTGGATACGTGCGGGCAGCGTCAGGGTGATCTCGGCCCTGGCCTGGTCGGGAGAGATCTCGATCCGGCCATAATGGGCTTGAAGTTGGAACAGGCTCGTGTAGGACTCGTCCAGCATGGCCACGATGCGCCCCCCGACTAATACCCATCCGCCGTCCACGCTGACGTCGACGAAATCGACCGGCTTGTTCACCGCGCCGCTGTTGCTCAGCCAGCCGTAGCCATAGAGATGATCGGGTGAAAGGACAAGACCATCGCAGCCGCCGTAATCGCGGTAAGCATCCACGTGAATGACCCAGCCTTCGGGCAGATCGATCTGCTCGGGCCAGCCATAGTAAGTGGGGCTGCGATCGTCATAGCTGCATGTGCTGGTGAATGTAGGGGCTGGCGCCAGTGGTGCTGTCAGGGTGATGGCCTCGGGGCCGGTCGCCAGCGGCGTCAGCGTGATGGGCTGCCAGTAACCCAGCACCTCGTAGCTGTGTGGGCTAAAGGCCAACGCCATGTAGACATACTCCTGGTTGGAGCTGGGGTCGCTGGTATCGCTGACGACCCAGGTATCCACCGGGCCAGTGCCAGGATCGAACATGGCTCGCACCTGTGCCAGATCCTGCGCCGGCGTCACTTGCATCCAGTTCCCGCCGGGGACCTGGCGGTAGAGCGCGACCCACGGCTCCCAGCGCGGCGTTTCGTCCAGGCTCTGCCCCCGGAAGTGAAGCCTGGCTGCCGGCGTAGGGCCGGGTGCCCATTCAACGCCGACTGGCTTGCCCAGGTTCGTCATTTGCCGCTCGGTGTCCATAAAGTTGTTGACCTTGCGCAGCCATTTCGTGACCGGCGCGCTGTCGCCGTTCAGATTGGTATTGACCAGCCTGAGCTCGACTGTCTCGCCATTCTCGATGGTGATGTTGTGCGTGCCGGTCACCGGGGTGGGCGTTGTGCCGGCCACTGACCCTGGCGCAGTGGCGGAGGGACGGTAGAGGATCGCCTGGCGCTCGATCACCCCCCCCTGCGGGCCGCTCACCTGGAGGGGGATGACGAAGCGGGTGTTGTCGTCGGGATTGACTTGTACTGGGGCGCCGACGCCTGTGATGGCCGGGGCATCCGGCGGTGTGCCGGGATTGCGCCGCGTGCAGATCACCTGCGGCAAGCTGACGTTGCCATAGCCGTCTACCGCTTCGATCATATAATAGACGGTGGCCGGGTACGGCGGTAGGTATTTGTCGTCGAGCACAGCCGCGCCGGCCTGCACGCGAATGCGCCGGATGAGTTGGAACGGCTTGTTGTAGCGGTTGTACAGGGTCGTGGTGGTGATAGGCTCGAACGAGCGGTAAAGGATGATCTGCCGCACCTGTGGCCCAAAGTGAGCGCCAGTCGTCAGCGTCATCGGCAAAGTGTTGCTGCAATCGGGCCTGAAAGGAACGACCAGGCTGGGCGGTGTGCGGGTGTAGACCGCGCCCTTGACCGGCGCGCTGGTGGCGGACCAATTGCCCGCGTTGTCGCGCACCTGCACGCGGTACCAGAACTGTTGGCCCACAGGCGGCGTGTCGGTCAGCTCCAGCGTCGCCGTCGGCGCCGCGTTGGCAAGTGGGATGCCCTGCGGCGCTAGCTCCACCCACTGGGTGATGGGCGCTGTCGCGGTCGAGGTGGGGCTGCGGCTGACAAACATTCGCAGCGGGGTGCTGACCTCGGTGACATCGCTGTAGCTCCAGGTGAGGGTGAGGACGCTGTGATTGGGCGCGACGGCGATCTGCAAATCGTGCACCGGCGCCGGGCTGTCCAACTCGCGGATAGGCACCGGGATGGGATCGGAACATATCCCCACGTTGCCCAGCAAATCCACCGGGCAGACCCGGTAGTCATAATTGGCATAGATCAGGTTAGGCGCCAGGCCAGCGTAGACGCGCGCCACCTCGTCCTCGACAAAAGCCTCGTCGTTGGGATCGTCGATATCTTGTGGCACGCCGGGCCGTATCAGGCGATAGTCGCCCAGTGTGCTCAAGTACGGGTTGACGGCTTCCCAACTGGTGCCGGTCGCCGGACCGCGCCGCTCGACGCGGTAGCCGTTGACATTCCAGTTCACGCTCTGGCTACGGGCGCGCCGTTGATCTGCCTCGGTCGGGAGATCCCACAGCAAAAAGGCTGAGCCGTGGGCAGCTCGTTCAGCCTGGTAGACGTCCCAATTGTAGCGCTCGGTGGCCGTAAAGGGGCGCGTGCTGTTCTGCGTGCCGAGCTGGCCTGGGCCGTCGAAGACTGTGCCCTGGCGCAGGTTCTTGGGAACGGGCAGCTTTGCGTCAGGCTTGATCACCGCCGGCCCATGGACGGGCCAGCTTTGCCCGGCCGGCACCACATAGTACTCTACCGGGCCTAGCGGTGGGTTGCTGTCGATGTACCCCAGGCCAACTGCCTGGGCCAATTCGTGATAATTCTCCGCCAGGAGCGCGGTGCGCGTCAGGTACTGGCTGCGCAGCAGGTCATACAGCGCGACGTCGTCGGCCAGGTGGGCGTCCTCCAAATCCATCCACATCAGGTGGTTGCGCAGGCTTGATGGCAAGCGGCTGGCCAGCTCGCCGGCATCCTGGGCAAAACGCACCTGGGCGATGAGGCTATAGGCCGGCGCACCCACTGGCCGGCGATAGACATGGAAGGTGGTATTGGGACCGGTGTAATGCTTGTCCCAACGCCAGCGCAGCAAGATGTGGCGCGAGCTAGCATCCGTGTACTGCGCCCAGGCTAACTGGCGATTGTCACACACAGCGCGCCAATCGTAGGCCACAGCCTGGATTTCACCCGCACTGACGAGCCCATTGCCGTCGATATCGTGCTCCAACAAGAGTGGTGACTGGTTCAAGCGCGATGCGGCCAATTGAATGTCGACCACGTCAATGCGATTGGGCCGTGCGCCCCGCTCGTAATCGAGAATACACGGCAAAACCTGGCGCGTTTCTGGGTACAGGTCGTCATTGAGAATGTGCAGCGTGAGGTTGAGCGAGTCACCCAGCCGGGCGTTGACGGCATCGTCAAGCGTGATCAACAAGGTCTCGTCTTGCTCGTAATCGCCGTCGTCGAGGATAGGAATGCTCAGGTTCCTGGCCCACTGCCCTGGCGCGAAGACGAGTTGGCCATCCACAGGTGTCACGTCGGCGGCTGTGGCCGAGCCTGTGCCAAGGATGGTCGCGTAAGAGACGGTGATGGGCACCGTCGAGGTGGCGCTCAAGGTAACGGTGACGAGCGCAGAGCCGGCGCTCTCGGGGACGCCCACGTCGCGAGCCTGGAATTGGACGGAGGGCCTGGTCAAGCCCGCATCGAGGCTGAGCGTGGAGCCGGCCGCCAGGTTGACGAGTGCCGTGCGCCCTGTTGCAGGTGAAACGTCGCTGTCGAGGGCCTCGTCACTTCCAGCATCCTGCGGGCTGAAGCCAAAGCCAGTTGGCGGGATGACTTCCACGGCGTACGCCCCAGGTGCCAGGTCTTTGAAGGCGTACTCGCCATAGCGATTGGTCTGGGTGTGGGTGATCAAGCTTCCGCCGCCGGCGTATAGTTTCAGCGTGACACTGGCCAGGCCTGGCTCGCCAGCATCCTGCAGCCCGTCAGCGTCTATATCTTCCCACACCAGGTCGCCCAGCGTGACCGGCCAGTAAAGCCCGGCATCCAGCGTGGTCGCGTGCGCCCCGGCCGTGAGCGTAAAGACCGGCGTTTGCCCGCTGCTTGGGTCAGCGTTGTTGCCAACGCCGCTGGCCCGTCCGGCGCCTGGTGAGCTAAAATGCGCCCCAGGCGGGGCCTGGAAGGCGAGCAAGTACGAACCAGGGCTTAGCGCGGTGAACGTGTACGTGCCGTTGAGGCCGGTCTGGGTCTCGGCCACAAAGTTGCCGCCAGCGCCATAGAGACTCACCGTCACTGTGGGGATAGCGCTCTCACTCACGTCCTGTACCCCGTCGGCATCGGCGTCGTGCCATACCTGGCTCCCAATGCTGGCGGGCAAGACAGTCGTCACGCTGGCAATGTCGCTGGCGCTGAGTGTGCCCAGGCCTGGCGCTTGGGCGGAAAGCTCGACCTGCGCAAAGAAATCGGCCGTCACGTTGGGCGCCGTGCACGTGTACTGCCGGCTGGCCGCCGCAGCCAGGCTCTTGCGTGCCGGCGTGCACTCGGGCAGCGCGGCCAGCCCCTGGAGAAATGTAAGGTCTACCTCGCCCAGGTTCACTTCGCCAGTGTTGGTCACGATCGCCGTCAAGTGCGCGTCATCGCCGCTGAGCACCACCTGCCTCTCGGGCTGCAGCGTCACGGCGATGCGGGCCCGGCTGAGTATCACGCTGGCGCTATCGGCCGCCCCCACCTCGCCTAGCGGCGATGTGCCGGTTACCGTGGCGACATTGATCGAATCTGACGTCACCCCGCTCATTGTGCACGTCCTGGTGCGGCTTGCCCCGGCCAGCAGTGTACCTAAGGTCGCTCCACAATCCGGGCTGGCGGGGTCACTGAGGGTGACGTTGGTCAAAGACACGTTGCCGGTGTTCGTCACGTGCAGCGTAAAGCTGGCCGTGCCGCCGCTGTAGATCAACTGTTCCTCTGGCAGCTTGGCCAGGCTCAGCTCTGGCACGGCATTGGCCGTGGTGGTCAGGCCGGCGTGGGCGGTCTGGCCGGCCTCACCTTGCGAGCGCACGATGATGGTGATAGAATCCTGCGCGTACGCGGCGGCGTCCTGTGGAACGGTGACGGCAACGTCAAAGCTTGCACTCGCCCCGGCCGCCAATGGCCCGACCGTGGCCGGCAGTCCAGCCGGCCAAAAGTTGTCGCTGGCTTCCAGGCTGAACGTATCGATGGTGTTGCCGGTGTTGGTCACTTGTAGCGTGTAGAGCACGGTCGTGCCAGGGTCCCCGCTCTTGGCATCTGTAGCCGGCGCAAGCTCGACGCCGTAGCTAAAGCACGAAACGAGGCGCACGTCGTCGATTTGCCACCACCACTCGTCGTTGGCGTTGTAATAGTGGAAGCGGATCTTGACGTCTGGCACGCCGGCGGCCAGTGTAGAAATATCCACGGCTTCGAAGGCTGGTCCACGCCGCTCGCTCGTCTGCTGCCAGACGTTGACCCAATTGCTCCCGCCGTCGATGCTCACGTCCACGTCGGCGATCGTATTTCCCAGGAAGACGTAAAAGTCAGAGGCAAACAACAAGATCGCGTTCGAGGCGCTAGACAAATCCACGGAGGGGGTGCTCAGCGTGGTGTCCATGTCAATCGCGCCTTCAAAATAGCTGCTGGCGACGGCAAAACCGCCGCTGCCGCCGCTGAGATTGCCGAGAGCGTCGGGATTGTCAAAGCGCCACACCCCCCCCGAGCCTGCGTAATCGACAATTGACCAGTCTTGGGGAAGGAAACCTGACTCGAAACTCTCGTCGAGGAAGGTGAGCGTGCAAGCAGCATACGAGCTGGCCACCGTTGTCAGGACCAGGCTGTCAACCTCCATGAAGGGATTCCCCTGGGAAAGGACACCTACCTCGAGCCTGTCATAGTCACCCTGGATCGCGCTGATCGGGATAGTGATGGTCACATAAAAGCTAAAACTTTCGCCCGCGCCCAGTGGGCCAATGGTAGGGGGGACGCCGCCCATGCTCCACTCACTGCCGAAGGTGCTGAGGTCGAAGGTGTCGGTCTCAGTGCCGGTGTTGGCGAGCGTGAGGCTGTAGGTCACGGTGGAGCCGGCCAGCCCAGTGATGTTGGTGGTGCCGGCGCTCAACCGCACGCCATACGTCATAGGCGCCCTGGCCTCGATCAAAGCGCCAACGTCAAAATCGGGCTGCGGTATGCTGGCAGCGTATGCCCCAGGGGCGCCTTGGAGCTGCCAGGAGGCACTCAGCAGGGCGACCAGGCAAAGCACGAGCAAAGCGATCGCCAACGGAAGCGGGATAAACGTGCGTGTTCTCAGATCCTTCATGGATATCCTCCTTCGAAAATAAATCACGAACCCCCTTCGGGGCGAACGCTTCGCGCACGAAAGGCACGAAAGGGACTCTCCTTCTTTTGCAAACGTGACCTACAGGCTGTACTTTGCCTTTGTGGCAAAAAAACTCTATCTTCAGGATACCATAACACTGTCTCTCAAGTGTCTATAGCGAGGCAGGAAGGAGGAAAAACCTTGGGGACATTGTCCCTTTTTCTATTCCGAAAATAACCGCCAAGGCGCTAAGAGCGCAAAGGAGAAATCAAAAGGGTGTGACCAAACCTGGTTGATGTCATTCTGAGCGAAGCGAAGAATCTCGTATTTGGAGCGTAGAGACCCTTCGCTGCGCTCAGGGTGACAAAACAGTCAACTGATTTTGGTCACACCCAAATCAAAAGGGTGTGACCAAATTTGGTTGGTGGTACTTTTTTGGCGTTTTCCATAGACGCGCACTGCCCCATCAGGCGGGCATCAACCTCCCCC
>JAFGFO010000067.1 GCA_016931085.1 Thermoflexales bacterium | reverse complement strand
GGCAATCGCTTCGTCCAGCGAGCACTCGCCGCGCAGGTAAGCGCCGATCTGCTTATAGCCCAGGCCAGACATGGAGGCCAGGTTCCAGCCATAGCCCCTGGCGACCAAGCTCTCGACTTCGGCCACCAAGCCTCGCTCGATCATCGCGTCCACACGGGCGTCAATCCGGGCGTACAACTGCCCACGCGCCATGTCCAGCAGCGTGATCTCGACCGGGTACGGCGGCGACTGGGCTTGACCCAAGTCCGAGAAGCGTTGGCCGCTGCTCAAGCACACCTCCAGCGCGCGGATCGTGCGGCGCACGTTACGCGGGTCTATGTTCTCCGCCGCTGCTGGGTCAAGTTCTCGCAAGCGTTCGTAAAGCGCGCCGCCGTCTTGCGCCTGCAACTTGTGGCGCAGCTCGGGATCGGGCGGCACCGGGGGGATGTGCCAGCCCTCGATCACGGCCTTGATGTACAAGCCAGTACCTCCGACCAAGAGAGGCTGCATGCCGCGCGCCCAGATATCGTCAAGCGCGTCAAGCGCGGCCGCCTGGTACTGTGCCAATGTAAACGATCCATCAGGATCCACCACATCGATAAGGTGGTGGCGCACGGCGGCCTGCTCGTCAGGCGACGGCTTGGCCGTGCCGATGTCCATCGCGCGATAGATCTGGCGCGAGTCGGCCGAGACGATTTCACCATCACAGCGCCGCGCCAGGTCGACAGCGTAGGCTGTCTTGCCGACGGCGGTCGGCCCGGCGATGACGATCAAGTGACGGCCGTTATGGTGAGCGAGCTCACTATAACGGGCATATGCCCAACTTGTCACCCGTGCTGAGCTCACCGGATCCCGCCGCTAGCTCCCTTCCCCATTCAGCAACTGGTCGGCCGCCAGGACGCAAAAGAGATACGAAGCCGCGCCGCCGATGACATACTCGGACTGCTGCCACAGGAACGGGAAGGGGTGCTTGAGTTCGGGAAAATCGGGCCAGATGACGTTGGGGCCAGAGCCGCCGCCGCCGGGGATGTAGCCCCAATCGGCGCGGTTGTAGCCATAAGCCGGGATGAGTGAGCGCGCCCCCACGCCCGAGACGAGCGATACGTCAGAGGCGGGGTGACAGCCCAGCACATAATTCAGCGCCCGCAGCACCAACTCGCGGTCGAAGAGATCAGGGAAAGCGCGGTGTAAGAAGTAATGATGCAGCGCGTGCTCCTGGATATGCCAGGTGCCGCCCCACAAGCGCGGATGGAAGGGCACGCCAAAGGGATTGCCGGACAGCTCGCGTTCAAGCTCAGGCCGGTAGGCTTCCAGAGCCGATCGAAGCTGGCTGGCGAAGGCCGCCTCCATGTGGGGCATCGCACGCGCGGCCGTCCATCCCAACGAGGCCACTTTCTCGGCGATGAGTGGCCAGGCCTGGCGCAGGTGCTGGCGATAGCGCTCGTCGCCGGTCGCCAGCAGCAGCTCCACGGCGGCCCTGACAGCTTGTTGGTCGGGATGACGGGGGACATAAGCGCTGTGATGCTCCACTGGCGGCCGGGCTTGTTCCGTCTCCCACACTTTCAGCGCGGTGGACAGGCACTCACTAGCCAATGCCTCCTCCCAGCCGCGCAGGACGCGGCTGGCGGCGGCCAGCGCCGCCGCCACAGCATACTCCAAAGCGGTGTCCTTGCTGGTAAAGACCCATCGGTCGTCGCGCAAGCCAGAACGGTCACCCGACACCTGGTCTGGCGCCAGGCTCGGATCGTACACGCGGTTATCGGTCAGCGAGGCCGTGTCGCCTACCAGGGCATATTGGTCGAGCGAGCCAGCGATGATGCCACAAAAACTGTGCCCGGCGATACGATAGCCGGTGAGCAGATTCTCGACCCCGTGCGTGACCTGCTGGACAACATCGGGCACGCCATCAGGCCGGTGAAGGATGACCTGGCGGCGCTCGCGGTCCAGCGTGGTCTGATCGGTGTCCAGGCCAAAGAGCTCGCGGGCAAGCGCCAGGATATAAGTGGTGCGGGCTTGCGAACCGGCGGCCAGGTCGTCGTCGCCCGCGTCGTGCCACCCGCCCCGGTCCAGGCCGGCGATGTGCGTCATAGGCTCGGCCACGGTATCCGGGCCGTGCCGGTAGCCGTCAAAATGGACGTGGTTTGGCGGCGCCTGCAGCGCATCATCCAGGTGACAGGCACCGTGCCAAATCCGGTGGCCGTCGCGCACAGAGACGTGGCACATCTGGACAGGCAAGAAGGTTTCGAGCGCCGGCTGCCACACATCGCGTTGGTAGACGTCGCGGCTGAGGCGGAACGGGGCCGTCACCTGGTCGCCGTAGCGGACGCGATACAGCCCTGGCTGGCGGAGCTGTGTAAAGTCAAAGACGGCGTACTCGTAGCGCAGGAAACGTCCCCAGCGGCTCGGCTCGGCTGCCAGCACGACGTGCGGCTCTTCCGGCCCTACTTGTTCCAGCACGGCCTGTTCCAGCTGTTCCGTACGCGGGTCCAGCTCGATGACAGCCCGTTTGGCCTGGTCAGGGTGATAACCCACCTGTGAGATGGCGATGACCGGCGCGCGCCGCCAGCCTGGCAGGCTGTTCAACGTGATGCGCCACTCCGCCGCGTCCCGCGTCGCGCCGGCCTGGAGCAAGCCGCGCACGACGAACCAGCCGTTCTGCGCCCCGTTGCGCCCGTCGTAGAGCGCCAGGCTGCCGTGGGCTTGCTCAATGACGATCTTGCGCAGAGGGTCCTCAGGCGCGACGACCAAGCGAGGTCCCTCGGCCAGGGGGACAGGCTCGAGGCCGCCGCCGGCGCGCAGGACAGGGCCGTTGGCCTGGCGCGGGAACACGCCACAAGTCTGTCCCAGGCAAAAGCCCTTGCCAAAGTAGAGGGCGGGAAAGATTTCCAAGTTGAGGCTCACTTTGCCGATCCACTCTGGCGGCAGTGGCTTGTCCAGGTCCACAGCCAGGCCCAGGGCGAGCCCGTCGGCCCAGACGCGCAAGGTGCAAGCCAGGCCGTGTTCAGCGAAAGCCAACGGCACATCTACGACGCCGCTGGCGCGATCCACCTGGCGCGGCCCGGCGGTGGCCAACGGCGACCACTGGTGCGGGATTGGCTCCAGGAATACGGCGCAGTTCGTCACCACCCGCTCGCCATGCTGAATAAGCTCCACACCGCCCTGTTTGCCCTCCAGGTAAGAGTTATGGAAGACAAGGGCCGACAGGCCCGGAGCGTCAAAATACTCTTGATCAGTAAGCACCCACATAGTCACCCCTCGATCGCGTTCTCGATCACATCCAGCCGCAGCAGTTCGCCGGCCGGCGAAAACTCGAGTGCCGCGACGTCAATGCGCCACTGGCGCTCTTCCAATCTATGTGCCTTGAGATAGGTCTGCGCCGCGGCAATCAGATGAGCGCGCTTGCTCGGCGTGATCGACTCTTCCGGAGTGCCAAAGCGGTCACCGCGCCGGGCGCGCACCTCGACAAAGACCACCTCCCCACCCCGCTCGGCCACGATATCCAGCTCGCCCAGCTTGCAGCGCCAATTGCGATCAAGGACGGCATAACCACGCCGGACCAGCTCGCGTGCGGCGGCTTCCTCGCCAGCCGCGCCCAACTGTTGACGAGATTTCGGATTTTGGATCGCAACCCCCTTTGGGCCGATTACGGTTTACGTTTCACGTCTCACATCACCTTTTCGTACGCCGGGCGGGAGGCATAAATCCAGCGCCGGATCAGGTCGACGCGAAAGCGGTACAAGTTACTGCGCGGGTCAGCGCGCATCAGGATATCGCGCGACTCCAGGCTAGCCAAGGCCTGGGGCAGGTCGTGGCCATTCAAGGGCCGGCCGCGCTTGAGCAGCACGCCTTCCACATCCTTGGAGGTAGCGGCATCGCTGGCTTCCAACAACTCGGCCAACGCCAGCAAGACCAGGCGCTGTGACGTGGACGATTCGGCCCAGATGTACTTGAAGTGGGCCTCGCCGCGCTCGATGATATGTTCCAGGGCCGCGTTCACCTCCGTCGTCGTCAGGTAGCTGCGCCGTGTTTCATTGTGATAGGCTACCAGCTCGTGGCAAACCAGTTGAGTGAAGTAGGGATGGCCGGCCGTCACCTGGTAAATGCGCTCTATGGCCAGGGGATCATATTCCAGGCCATACGGCGCCACCGGCTGGGTGACCAGGCGGGCCACTTCGGCATAATCCAGGAAGGTGATCTTTTTGTATTCGGCGATGTTGAACAAGATCGACCAGTATTCAGCCGCTAGTTCTTCCAGCTTGTGGGTACCGGCGAACACAAAGTCCACCCGGCGCTCGTGCTGCATCAGGTTACGCAAATAGGGGAAAATATCGGCCGTCAACTTGCCATCTTCCACGCGTTTTTGCAGTTCTTCGAACTCGTCAAACATCAGCAGCAAGTTCTTGTCGCCCAGCGCCTGGTAGACGCCACGCAAAAAGCGGCTACGGAAAAAGAACTCGGGCGACTCTTCAAACTCCCGCCGCTCCGGCAGCTCTACCGAGATGCCCTTGTTTTCCAGGGCGTAGGCGATGTCGTCGGCAATCGAGTACAAAAAGTCCACCTCGCCGCGGGCGGCCTTGCCCTGCATGTCGATCAAGACAGCCAGGTGCGTATCGGCCAATACCTCCTCCATGCGATACAGGACAGAGGTCTTGCCGGTGCGCCGCTGGCCGTGCAGCACGATCACATTATTCTGGTAGGTGCCCAACAGGTGTTCACGCACGAATTCAAACACGTCTTGCCGCCCGACGAACATCTCGTCGCTCTGCAGGGGAGTCCCCGTGACGTAGGGGATGGGGAAGATACGCTGGAAGGGCTTGTCGGCCTCGACGAACTCGATCAAGTCGCCGAATTCGAGCGTGCGCCCCTCACCCAGGGCGTCATCGTAGGTCACCGTCCAGCAAACGCGCAGGCGTGGCTTGCCGGCCATGGGACGGATGACGAAAGACAGCTCACGGCTGTCCTGGGGCGAGAGGATATCGATGCGCTGCTGCTGGCCTTCCAAGATCTGGTACTCGCCCTCGTTCTCCTCGACGAACAGGGTGACGTTTTCGGCCACGTTCAGGCCCTGATTGGAAAACGCCATCGTCAACGGCAAACGGGAGGCATAGCTAATATTGCAGGTCTTGAGCTCGACGACCAGCTCGGCCCGGCCCTGCATGTCCTTGACCGTGCTGAGCACGACCCCTTCCCAGCGATCCAGCACCATTTGCAAAGCGTTGAATTCAGGCAGGGCCGGGCCGCATTTGCCTCCCTCCTGCAAGCAGCCGGCCGCAAAGGCTCGCCCCTCGCGTAGCAAGTTCAGCGCCGTGTTCAAATAAATGATCTTGCTGCTCAAATCGTCCACGCGCTCGACTCTTTGGAGCTTGATCAGCACATACGACAACAATTCGCCGGCCTTGGCCAATTGGGGTGGCAGCGACGATGTCTGGTCTTCGGGCACGGGTGCGATCGCGGCGATTTGCGCCACTGTCGCAGCCTGCAAGCCGTGGGCGAGCATACCGTGCAGCGCCTGGATCTCGGTCCGCATCTTCCAGCCCGGCTGCTGGGCCAACACCTGCGTGACCACCTCAAGGGCCTCGCCGGCATAGTCGGGCCGGGCAGCCAGGGCATGGTAGGCGGCTGCCACGCGCGCCTTGGGCCAGTCTGGACTGAGGTCAAAGGCCAGGTGCTCCAAGACCTGCATCGCGCGTCCATTTGTTTGGAACAGGGCATACAGTCCCGGCAGCAAGTCTGGTGCACTCTGATCGCCGTGCTGGCGCAAGTCTTGCGCGATCCGACGTGCCCGGTCGACCGGGCGGTGCTTGAACACCATGGCAACGAGACCGTACACCAGGCCCTGAAGCGTGCAACACGCCATCCAGGCGATGATGTACAGGCCCACCACCGACAGTGGCAAGACGTACATCAAGGCCATGCGCACGTGCGGGGTAGACAAAAACGACACCACCAGCAAGCGCATAGGCAAGGCCGACACCAAAATCTCGATCACCTTCAAAGGCACTTCCAGGCCGGGCAAAGCCATGTCCACGCGCGGGCCAGGTGTGCCCAGCATAGGCCACAGCAATTGAGGCAAGGCACCCACGGCAAAATGTGCCAGGTGCATCGTATTGACGGCAACCATCACCCCCACCACCGTCCCGGCCAGCGCCGCGGCGTAAACGCGTGTTCTCAGCCGAGTGGCGGGGTTTTTGAGCCAGAAAATCGCCAATCCTCCAATTCCAACCCAGACCATGACCTCGGCAGCAGCCAGCAAATCGGGCAGGCCACCGCGAGACAAGGCTCTAGCGCCCGGCATCCCGGCCATGGCCTGTTGAAAAATGGTCCCCAACGAGGCGTTTGGCTGATTGAGCAGCGACAGTTGCCTCAGCATGATAATCGCGCCACCGATCAGGCCGGCGGCCAGCCCGGCCAAGGCCACCTGGTCGTCGTAGGCCGCGAACCACTTGTGGCGGCCGCGCGGATCCTCAACGACATCCAGGAGTGACACGGGGCGTCCCGTTGGGGCCTTGCTGCGATGCAGCCAACCCACTGCCCCACCCCCCAGCCAGCCGATCACGACACCGGCCAGCAGCGAAACGACATCGAGATGGGTTACCAGCGTGCTTTGGGCATAGGCGATCAGCATGGTCTCGGGGAAGTTGGGTTCCAGGTAGGATGGCTGAAAGTGAAACACATCTCGCCCGTTGACAATCGCCGCGGTAGGAGCGATCAAGATGATGTACACGATCATCGCCGCCACCAGGCCGCTGAACACACCGGCGCGCACGCCTACCTTGAACCTGGTCGCGCGCGCCCGCAAGGCCGCCACGACGCCCACTGCCAGAGAAACCGTGATCATCAACCAATAGCACATCCCCATCAACACCTGGTGGAGCAGCTCGTTGCCCTGTTGGCCCAGCGCTCTGAGCTGCACGTGGTCCAGCACACCGACCTGGATAAAGGTCGGGTACAGAGCCGACAGGGTCACCACCAGGCCCATGATCATGCCCGTCGTCAAGCTTTTTCGAATCACAGCACAGCCTCCAATGCCAGTGCCAGTTCGCCAGCCGTCTTGAAGCGATCGCGCGGGGCTTTGGCCAAGGCCTGGCTGATGACATCATCCACCTGGGGAGGCAAATCGGGCACGATGGTGCGCGGCAGCGTCGGCTTGTCGCTCATGTGCATCAACAGCACGGCCAAAGGCGTGTCGGCCGAAAAGGGCAACTGCCCGACCAACATCTCGTAGACCACCACACCCAGCGCATAGATATCGCTGGCCGGGGTCACCTCTTCGCCACTGGCTTGCTCCGGCGACATATAGTCTGGCGTCCCCAACGTCATGCCGGTGATAGTAAACTGAACGCCTTCCAGCATCTTGACCACGCCAAAGTCGGTCAGCACGGCATACGGGCCTGGCCGCGAGTTGGAACCAGCCTCGGTGGGGAGCGCTTCACTTGCTTCATCCGCTCGCCCGGCCGGGGCGGCTGGCGCGGCGTCATCGGAATAGGCCAGGGATTGGGGATCGCACTCCCACTCATCGCGGCAAAGCAAGATATTGGCCGGCTTGACGTCGCGGTGAATCAGGCCGCGCGCGTGGGCATAATCCAGGGCATTGGCCACATCGTGGGTGATCGTCAGGACTTCTGCGCGCGGCAGCAATTGGCCCTGGGCGCGCAGGGATTTAACCCGCTGCTTGAGCGTAGGGCCGGCGATGTACTCCATCACCATATACGTCAGGTTATCCGCCGTGCCAAAATCAAACACCTGGACGATGTTCGAGTGCCGCAGGCGGGCGATCGAGGTCGCTTCACGCTGAAAGCGCTCATAAAAGGTTTCGTCGGCGGCAAAGCGCGGCGACAGGACTTTAAGCGCCACGTAGCGATCGAGGGCGGGGTGGTAACCCTTGTAGACCTCGGCCATCCCCCCCCGCCCGATCGGCGACACGACGCGGTAGCCGCCCAGCATGCGCCCGGTCAGATCGCTGCCGGTAGTGCTTCCGCTGAGCGCGTTGGCGGCGGCCACCCGCTCGGCGCGCTGTCGCTCCAGGAACTCGGCAAAAGCCGCGCTAAAGGGGGTAGGCTTGTCTTCGGCGTCCTGCACCAGGCTCTTGAGCCGCAGCGTGCGGACGATCGGCTCGGACGCCTGCGACAGGTGCGCCAGGGCCATCTGTTGGGTACTAGACAACTGCGACCACAAGTAGCGGTAATGGTCCTCCGCCTCGGCCAGGAAACGCTTACGGACCTGCCGGTAACCCTCCGGCGCGCGCGGCTGGCCACGGGCGGGCGTTTCGTACAAGTGATAGCCGGCAATCTGCAAAAAGAAGGGGTGTGTCCCGGCCAGGTTGATGGCGTAGGTGATTTCATCCTCACAAAAACCTACCCCCTCCCCGGCTTCCTGGCGCGTTGACAGAGCGCGCAACATGAGCCGGGCCTCGTCGTCGCTCATCAGGCCCAAGTTCAGCTCGGAGAAGATATTGAAGAAGGGAGACGACAGCGTATCGGAATGTTCGTAGGTCACGTCGTACAGGCTGCGCTTGGAGGCCGTCAGGTACACCAGGCCCAATTCACCAGCCAGGCTGCGCAGCTCGCCGTAGAAATCGGTTTCGAAGCGAGAATTGCGAGCCAGCGCCTCGAACTCGTCCAGGCACAAGCTCAGCTCAAAACCGGCGTCGCGCACGCGGCGCAGCAGCCGCCGCACGGACATGAAGCGCACGTCACCGGCGTCGACGGCCTGCTGCACCCGCTCGGCCAGCTCTCCCGCCGGCAGGCAACCGGCCAGGGCATCCAGCACCTCGATCCAGAAATCGTCCACGCCGGCCGAGGCCATGCCCTCCAGGTCAAAATAGATCACCAATTGCCGCTCGGGGTCCAGGCCGTAAGCGCGCATGGTGTCTGGGTGGCCAATGAAGCTGAGCAGCGACGATTTGCCCAGCTTGCGCTCGCCGACCAGCGAGCGGCACTGGCGGGTCACGATGGCGCTATACAAGTCTTCGACTTGTCTCACTCGACCGAAAAAGTAGTCTGGGTCGGTAATGCGTTGCCGGTTAAAAAACGGGTTTTGAAAACGCATGGTATACCTTGTATCTCGTATTGCGTGTTGCGTCATACAGCTTGCTCTTATTGTACCACACTTGGCCCAGCTTGCTAAATTGTACTATGCGGGAATATGGTATAATACGAGGAGGATGTATAATCAGGTGCACACATCAATTCAAAATGGAGGTATATATGGCAAGCATCAAAAAAATCAAGGGCGTTATCGGCATCCTGACCGGGGGTGGCGACGTCCCTGGCCTCAATCCGGCCATCCGAGCCGTCACCTTTAGAGCTTTGCGGGAAGGCTACCAGGTCATCGGCCTTCGCCGCGGATGGGCCGGCATCACCGAGCTAGTACGCGACAAAAAGGCCGACAACAGCAATTGCTACCTGCCTCTGACCGAGGACATCGTCAACCGGGCCGGGCGGACAGGCGGCACCTTTTTACACACTTCGCGCACGCGCCCCAGCCACGTCGCCAAGGCCGAAGTGCCAGAACACCTGAAGGACATTTATACGGAAGAGAAAAACGACCTGACGCCGGAGGTGCTCCAGAATCTCCAATTCCTGGGCATCGATTACCTCATCCCCATCGGCGGCGACGACACGCTGAGCTATGGGGTGCGGCTGTACCGGGAGGGGCTCAAGGTCGTCGCCATCCCCAAGACGATGGACAACGACGTCCCCGGCACGGATTACTGCATCGGTTTCAGCACCTGCGTGACCCGGACGATCCAGATGACCAACAGTCTACGCACCTCGGCCGGCTCGCACGAGCGCTTCCTGGTGCTGGAGGTGTTTGGGCGCTATGCCGGCTTCACGGCCATGCTGCCGACGATGGCCGGTGCGGCCCACCGCTGCGTCATCCCCGAATACAAATTCAGCATCGATCGCCTGGCCGAGTTGCTGGTCGAAGACCGCAGCAAAAACCCCAGCCACTACTCGATCGTCCTGATATCGGAAGGCGCGATGTACGAAGGCGGCGACATGGTCTTCCAGGACATGAGCCGGGATGCCTACGGTCACGCCAAGCTAGGCGGCGTCGGCGACCTGGTCTCGTCTCAGATCAAGGAGTTGTCGGCCAAGTATAACAACGGCAAACAGATCAACACCATCAATCAAAAACTGGGCTACATGGTTCGCGGTGGAGACCCCGACGCGATCGATTCGATCGTGCCGATGGCCTACGGTAACCTGGCGCTCGACCTCATCCTCAGTGGTGTTCATGGCCGGCTGGTCGTGTTGAAGAACGGGCGTTACGACAACATGCCCATCGACGTCGTCACCAGCTCGAAAAAATTGGTCAATGTCGACAAATATTATAATACAGACCGGCTGCGTCCGCATTACAAGAGCTTTGAGATGCTGCCGTTGTTCATCATGACGAGCGAGTAAGCGAGGCGTTGTGCCGGCTATAACGCTTGCCCCACAAGTTCAGGCCTATCTTGACGAAGGACAGCAGCACGAGCAAGCAGGCCTTGCCGAGGCGGCCAGCCAGGCGTATCGCAGTGCGCTCCAATTGGAGCCGCGTTGTGATGCGGCCTGGCTGGCGCTCGTGGGTAGCCTGGTGCGCGAAAACAAGTGGGATGAAGCGCTCACGACCGGCCGCACTGCGCTGCAGGCATTTTCCAACGTGCGCGCCGACGGCTACGACCTGCCTCTCAACATCCTGGGCCAACTGCACGAGCTGATGGCGCGCATCTATCACCAACGAGGGCTAGCGGAGCAAGCCATCCTCGAGCTCAAGATGGCAGTCTACTACCTGCCTAAAAACAGACCAGCTCACCACGAGCTGGGCACGCTGTGCTGGGAAGAAGGATACCTGGAGGAAGCCACGCGCTACCTGGCGCGTGCCCTCGAGCTGCAGTACAACGCGCCAGACACCCTGCGCGCCTTTCAGCAGGCCCTGGCCCGGCGGCGCGCCCTGGAAGCTCAAAAAATTCCACAGGCCGTCCGCGAGGCGTTCGATCAAGCCCTGGCCGCTTATCACCAACGCGAGCTGGCCAAAGCACACAAGCAGCTCCAGGCCATCGTCAGGAGCGCGCCTGAGCACGCGCAGGCCTGGTGCTACCTGGGGCTGTGCCAACTCGGCTTGAAGGAGCCGGCCGGCCTGAACACCATCGAACAGGCGGCGCGCCTGGCATCTGATAACGCGCAGGTGCTCAAGCACCTGGCCAGGTCTTATGTCACGCTCGGCCAGGCCGAGCAGGCCATCAGTGTCTATTTGCGCGCGATCCAGGTCCAGCCCAACGACATCGAGGCCTATGTCGAGCTAGGTGCCATGTACCAACAACAAGGACGCTGGGTAGCCGCCTTTGAAGTGCTCAAGCGCGCCCGTTATTTTGACCAGGAGGGATTATTCGACCGGCGAGCTTTGCTGACATTCTGCCAGGCCTGGGTCCGAGCCCAGGCCAACAACGGACGCGCGCACTATGAGCTGGCCGTGCGTCACATCGCTACCGACAACTGGCCGGCAGCACTTAGCGAGCTGATGGCCGCCTTGCGTTATGGCTTCGACCAGCCCGATGTCTACACCTATATGAGCCTGGCCCTGATTGAAAGCCAGGACTGGGGGCGGGCGCTCGAGGCGCTCAAGACAGCCGTGAGCCGCCAACCCAACTGGTGGCTGCTGCATGCCTTATTCGCCTACACCTTTTTCAACGGCTTGCAGGACGCCAAGCGCGCCCTGGCGGCCTGCAAGGCTGCCACTCGCTGCCTGGAGCAGCCAGACCAGGCGCCTGGCTTGGCCAGCCAACGCCGCCTGGTGAGACAAATGAGCCAGAAAATCGCGTACCCCAGCCGGGATGATGGGTCTTTCTGGAAGGCCGCCGGCCGCCAACTGCGAGGTGAGGTGAGTTATGGGCTCTGACAATAGCCGTGTCCACCTCGATCGCGCCCGGCACTTTCAAGACGCCGGGCAATTCATAGAAGCCATCGAAGAATACAGCCTGGCCGTGAGCCTGGAGCCAGCCGCTCTCGACGCCTGGCTGGCGCTCGGCGCCGCCTGCCGCCAATTGGGCTGGCTGGCCGACGCCGCCTTCGCCTACCGGCAAGTCCTGCGCCAGGATGCTCACAATATCGCAGCCGAAAAGATGCTGGCCGCCCTGGCAGCGCCACTCAATCGGGCCGGGGAAATCCTGTGGTCGATCGACCTGGCCGAAAAAGAGATAGGCAGCTTTTGCGCCAGCCCCAACGGGCAGCGACTGCTGCTGGCCTCGGGAGGGGCGAGCGCCCTGTCGGCCGCTTCTGCCAAGGCCAAGCCGAGCGGCCGCCTTCACCTGATCGATCGCTGTGGCAATTTGCAAACGATCGCCAGAGATTGGCTGATCTATCAAGCCGGGCTATCGGAAAATGGCGAGTTGGTCTATGCCCACCAAGCAACCAGGAGCGGCGCGCTGGTCACATGGATAGACCCAGCCACCCCGGCCACCCCGATCATACAGCATCGCTTGCAAGGCGGGCCGCCGGTGAGCTGGAAACGAGCGGACGACGTGCTGATTATCACCAGCAACAGCGACCCCCTCTCTGCACTCGACGTCGACGGCAATGTCCTGTGGCAGATCCCCCACGACCCGTGCACGTCGATCAAGCTGCAAGTGGCGAACGACGGTCAGACCCTGCTGGCAATCGGCGAAGCGATGCGCAGTTTCGGCAACGAGGTCCAAGTACACATGCTTGGTGCGGACGGGCGGCTCTTGTGGCGCAAAGTGTACAACAACTGGTTGTCCACTGCCCTGCTGACGAACGGCATGCGCACGCTGACAGCTTGCGCCAGATCGATCGACGCTACCAACCAGCAGGGGAATACCATCTGGAACAATGCGTACCGGGATATCATCGGCGTTCAAATCAACCCAGACCAGGACACAGCCCTGGTGCAGCACGAACGCGGCAGCAGGTTGGACGCCATCGACCCCTGGACCGGACACTCACTATGGCAACGCGCCGATGTATTTCCCACCAGCATAGGCTTTGCTACCTTGGGCAAGACAGTCGTCTTGGTCCTGCGCAGCATCCAAGAAGCTAAACGCAAGATGACGCTCGAAGCACTCGACTTGCGCAGCGGCAATACACTCTGGCAAACAGATCTCAGCCCATACGTCGAGGGCGCCGGAACCCTGGTCTCCACTGGCGACGAATGGGTCGCCGTCATCCTCGGCCAAAGGCTCGTCACCCTGGATAAGGCCGGAAAAGTGACCGGCGACCTCCGCTTTCTCACCAAAGATCTGAGCGCTCAGATAGCTCCCAAGCCAGCCGTCGTGACCAGGCCCGGCAAAGAGCTGCTCGTCATCGAAAAGAACCGGCGCATCCTAGTGGTCGACCGCCTGGCCCACCCCATCTGGGAACAGGCTATCCCGTGCAAAGAGTGCCTGGCCATCCCAGCCAGCCCCTACCTGGCAGTGCTGGGCACCAAGCCTAGCGACCGGCATGCCTTGAGCATGCTCAGGCTGGAGTAAGGCGATTTTGAGAAACCGAGTTTTTGCGAAGCATCCCCAAGCAAAGCGAAGGGGTAGGAAAAAACTCAGTTTTTCAACTCTGCACCCTCTTGACATCCAAAACGCCTTGTGGTAAAATTCACGAAATGAATTTTGGCGAGACGTTTGCCACAGGCTAAAAAACGGCGGCTGCATGTCCGAGCTAGAACACGAACTGCAAATCCTGGAAGAAATCGAGCGTGACCCCGACGTCACGCAAGCCGACCTGGCTACCCGTCTAGGTGTGGCGGTAGGGAAAATCAACTGGTATGTCAAGCGTTTAGTAAGCAAGGGCTACGTCAAAGTCACCCATCTGCAGCGGCGCAAGCTGCATTACTTTCTCACTCCCGCCGGTCTGGCGCTCAAGGTCAAGTTAACTCGCAGCTACATGGAAGTATCCATGCGTGTCTACCGCGAGCTGCGGCAAGCGGCTCAGCAGGTGATCGCAGAGGTGCGTCAGGCTGGCTACACAGTTGTACGCATCGAAGGGAAAGACGAGGCCGCCGAGATCTTGCGTCTGACCTGTCTCGAGCAGAATATGGCACCATTGGGAAATAGTGCGCTATTAGGAAAGAGTGCGCCGACAAAATCCAAGAGCGTACCCATCGTGCGCGCCGACGGCACAGGCTTTGCGATCCAATGGCCGGACACGTGCGACACAAACAAAGCGAGGATAATCTATGAACAAGGCACCATTAAGAAATGACGCGCCAGAGCGTAACTTTTTTGCCCATCCGACCGCAGACGTATCACCCCAGGCCAGCATTGGCGACGGCACCAAGATCTGGCAGCACTGCCAGGTGCGGGAGGGCGTCGTGATCGGCCGCCATTGCATCGTGAGCAAAGGCGTCTACATCGACGCGGGCGTGCATATCGGTCACAACGTCAAGATTCAAAACGGCATTTCAGTCTATCACGGCGTGACGTTGGAAGATGGTGTGTTTTGTGGACCGCACTGTGTTTTCACCAACGACCGTCAGCCGCGAGCTATCAACCCAGACGGCTCGTTAAAGAGTATTGACGACTGGGCGATTAGTCAGACGTTGGTGCGCAGTGGGGCTTCGATCGGCGCTCACGCCACCATCGTGTGTGGGGTGACGATCGGCCGCTGGGCCATGGTGGGAGCTGGCGCGGTGGTCACGCGCGACGTGCCCGATTATGGCTTGGTCTATGGCAACCCGGCGCGCCTGCACGGCTTTGTCTGCCCGTGCGGGGAGAAACTGGGCGCGAGCCAGGAATCTCTGGCTAACGTAGAGCAAAGCGTAACGATGGTCTGCCCAAAATGTCAGGCCGAAATCTCGATCCCTGAGACTGACTATAGGAGAAAATCATGATTCCCATATCCAAACCCTGCATCGGCGAAGCCGAAAAGCAAGCTGTGCTGGAAGTGCTCGAGTCTGGCATGTTGGTGCAAGGGCCGCGCACGGCTCGCCTGGAGGAAAAATTCGCCGCCGTGTGCGGCGTCAAACATGCCGTGGCGACCTCATCAGGCACCACGGCCCTTCACATCGCCCTTTTGGCCCATGGGGTGGGGCCTGGCGACGAAGTGATCACGCCATCGTTCACCTTTATCGCCTCGATCAACAGCATACTCTTTTGCGGCGCGCGGCCGGTGATGGTAGACATTCAAGCCGACAGCTTTAACATCGATCCGGGGCGGGTTGAGGCAGCCATCACGCCCCGCACCAAGGCCATCATGCCGGTGCACTTGTACGGGCAGACCTGTGACATGGACGCACTGCAAGCGATCGCCGGCAAGCACGGCCTGGCCATCATCGAAGATGCCTGCCAGGCGGTCGGGGCGCGCTACCAGGGGCGCGCTGCCGGCAGCTTTGGCACCGGCTGCTTTAGCCTGTACGCCACCAAGAATGTGATGAGCGGCGAGGGTGGCATGATCACCACCGACGACGACGATCTGGCCGCCCGCTGCCGCATGCTGCGCAATCACGGCATGCAGCGCCGCTACTATCACGACATGCTGGGATACAATTCCCGCACGAGCGATCTGCACGCGGCGATCGGGCTGGCGCAAATCGAGCGCCTGGGAGAATTCACCGCCAAGCGGCGCGCCAACGCGGCCTATCTCAACGCGCACATCACCAGCGTCATCACACCCCAGGCCCAAGCGGGCTGCGAACACGTCTGGCACCAGTACACGGTGCGTGTAGATGGCGGCCGCGACCGCGACGCGGCCGTCAAGCAACTCAACGAGGCCGGAGTGGGCACCGGCGTCTTTTACCCGGTGCCGGCTCACAAGCAAGCTTACCTGGTCGAGCTGGGGTTGGGTGATGTCCGTTTGCCGGTCACCGAGCAACTAGCCCAGGAAGTCATCTCGCTGCCCGTCCATCCTCAACTGAGCCAGGCCGATCTGGAAACAATTGTCAGCGAGGTCAACAAGCTATGACGCTCAAGGTGGCCGTGATCGGCGTGGGGGCGATGGGCCGCAACCACGCGCGAGTCTATTCCGAACTGCCCGACGTCGAATTGGCCGGCGTGGCCGACAGCGATGAGCAGGCCGCCCAGGCAGTGGCCGGGCGGCTGAGCACACGGGCGTATACCAACTACCTGGAGATGCTGGACGAGCAGAGACCACAGGCCGTGACCATCGCGGTGCCGACCGTGGATCACCTGGCCGTGGCGCTGGAAGCGATTCAACGCCAAATCCACGTGTTGGTAGAAAAACCGATCGCCTTTGACGTGGAAGAAGGCCGGCAAATCATCGCTGCGGCCGAGCAAAACGGTGTGCAGTTGATGGTTGGGCACATCGAGCGCTTCAACCCGGCCGTCACAGCGCTCAGGGAACGCCTGGCCCATGGCGAGTTGGGGCGCGTGTTCCAGATCGACGCGCGCCGGCAGGGGCCTTTTCCGGCGAGGGTGAAAGACGTGGGGGTGATCATCGATCTGGCCGTGCACGATCTGGACGTGATTCGCTACGTGAGCGGGGCGGAAATCGTGCGGGTGTATGCCGAGACCGAGCGGCGCATTCACAGCACACGTGAAGACTTGCTGGCCGGGCTGGTACGGCTGGACAACGGCGCGGTGGGCACGCTGACCATCAACTGGCTGACCCCGACCAAGATACGCGAGTTGTACGTGACCGGCGAGCGCGGCATGTTCCGCGTGGATTATTTGACCCAAGACCTGTATTTCTACGAGAATGCCGAGGCGGCCAGCGGCGGGTGGGACACGCTGCGCATGCTGCGCGGCGTGAGCGAGGGCCAGATGACGCGCTACGTCGTGGCCAAGAAAGAACCTCTGCGGGCCGAACTGGAAGCCTTTGTAGCCACCGTGCGCGGCGAGCGCGACAGCGCCGTGAGCGGCCGAGACGGGCTGATAGCCCTGGAGCTGGCCCAAGCCGTGGTGACTTCGGGGCTGGAGCAGCGCGCGATAACGATGCAGATCACAGAGATGCACTGAGCAAGCACGGAGCTTCACAGAGAGGATTAGTTTTTTTAAATCCTCTGTGCGTCTCTGCGAAGCATCTCCGTGTAACTCTGTGTAACGATTTCAGAGCAGTTATGACTCACTTGCAAGCACTAGAAACCAAGATCAAGAGCCGCCAGGCCATCATCGGCGTGATCGGCCTGGGCTACGTGGGGCTGCCGGTAGCCTGCGCCTTTGCCCAAGCCGGGTTTAGCGTGATCGGGATCGACATCAAGGCCGAGCGCGCAGTAGCCATCAACGCCGGGAGCAATCCCATTGAGGGCGAGGAGCCTGGCCTGGCCGAGCTGCTGGCCGAGGTCATCCAGGCTGGCCGCCTGCGCGCTACCAGCGATTACGCCGAACTGGCGGGGGCGGACGTGGTGTTGATCGACGTGGAAACGCCGGTGGACGACGATCACCGGCCGCGCTACGCGGCCCTCAGGGCCGCCTGCCGCAGCCTGGGAGCCGTGATCAAGCCGGGCGCGCTGATCGTCGTCGAGTCCACCATCGCGCCGGGCACCATCGAGCGCGTCGTGCGGCCGCTGCTCGAAGAAGCCTCCGGGCGGCGGGCTAACGTCGACTTTTACCTGGGGGCCTGCCCAGAGCGAGTGATGCCGGGCAAACTGCTGGCCAATCTGCGCACGCTCAGCCGCGTGTGCGGCGGCAGCACACCCGAAACGGCCCAGGTCATGGTCAGTCTCTACCGCACCATCGTGCAGGCCGAGCTGGACGCGGCCGACCCCATCACGGCCGAGCTGGTCAAGACGACCGAGAACGCCTACCGGGACGTGCAGATCGCTTTTGCCAACGAGGTGGCGCTGATCTGCGAGGCGGCCGGGGGCGACGTGTGGCGCGTGCGCGAGCTGGTCAACAAAAGCCCGTTTCGCGCCATGCACCTGCCCGGCGCGGGCGTGGGCGGGCACTGCATCCCCAAGGACCCCTGGTTGTTGGCCCACGGCGCGGCAGGGCAGGCGCCCCTGCGGCTGATCCCGGCGGCGCGCGCGGTGAATGACGGGATGCCTCTCCACGTGGCAGAGCTGAGCGTCGCGGCCCTGGCCAATGCGGGAGTTGAGCCTGGCAAGGCGCGGGTGGCCGTGCTGGGCTATGCCTACCTGGAAGACAGCGACGACACGCGCAACAGTCCCAGCCAGGCCTTGGAGGCCGAGCTGCGCCGCTTGGGCGTGGAACTGCGCATCCACGATCCCTGGGTGGCGCCCTACCAGGGAGATGTGTTAGAATGCATCCAGGGCTGCGACGCCGTGGTGGTGATGGTCGCCCACAGCGCCTACAAAACATTGAGCCTGGCGGCGCTCAAGGCCGCGCTGCGCACGCCCATCCTGATCGACGGGCGGCGCGCCTTCGACGCGGCGCAGGCGCGGGCGCTCGGCTTTGCCTACTACGGGGTCGGCGTGGGAGTGCGCAGGTGAAGATTGTATCTGAGCTGTACGAAGACGGGCATACAGTGGATTGCCAAGATAGTGGCGGGGTAAAGACAAAATTGCTCTTGACACCTAGGGCAATATGTAGCAAAATTCACGAAATGAATTTTGAAAAGGCGTAAACACCACCAAATGTAGAGATGAATATGAGAATTCTAGACCTAGGATGTGGTACAGCCAAAGTTGAAGGGGCCATCGGCATTGATATTGTTCCCCTTGCCGGCGTAGACGTCATCGCCAATGTAGCCGAATACCCATATGCCTTTTCCGACAACTCATTTGAGGTCATTTATCTTAACGATATCATAGAACACCTACCTGACACAATAGCTACCATGGAAGAAATATATCGCATTGCGCGGCCCAACGCACAGATATATATCCGAACAGCCAATTGGAATCATCGCTATGCGGTAATGGACCCGACCCATGTCAAGTTATTCACCGAGAACAGTTTTGATTTTTTTGGCAAACGCACAGGGCGATCTTATTATACTCACGCTCGCTTCGACGTAGTCCAAGTTGAGCATGTCTATGATCCCGTGGCCCGAAGATACTTGCGCAGCAGACGCCTGATGAAATTTGTCAGTAATTATCTCTGCAATGTCTTGCAAGGCTTAAAGTTCGAGTTGCGCACGATTAAGGATGGTGATGTCATCTCACGCGCTTGAGAGCCCACTGCCGCAAATAAGTGATAGAAGCATGCAGCAAGATATCTTTCAGCAGTATTATCAAGACGACGTCAAGTTTGTAGACCGCTACCTTGAAGACCAAGGCCGCGCAGTGGATGTCGTCATACCCGTGTACAACACCAACCCTCTGTGGCGCGCTAATCTTTGCAGCTTTTATAGAGAGATACCGATTCGCACGCTGTTACTCGGCGATGGAGGCTGCACAGACGATACACTAGACATCGCCCGTCAGTTTGCTCGAGTCGAGGTGATCGACCAGCGCGCCCGTCATTCGCTTGGATACTGCATCCGAGAATTGATTGAAAAGGTCAGCACAGAATGGTTTATCTACCTCCATTCTGACGTTTACCTGCCGCCGGGCTGGTTTGATGCAATGGTGCGTCACCAAGCTCGCTTTGACTGGTTCGAATGTCATCGCCGCAAAACTGTCCTGGTGGATTTCATGGACACCTGGCAAAATGCCGACGAGCGCCCTTACTCGGGAAGCCAAATGGGGAAAAAACAGGCCTTCGAGCCGTTTCTGGGCCAGGTGGACGACGACTACTTGTATCGTAATGAGGATCTGGTATTACGCGAGATGGTCGAGCGCAGTGGCGGACGTTACGGCCGGGTCTCGGAGACCTTTCACTATCACCAACTGGTGAACAAGCCTGGCTTGCTGGAACCCGACTTTGTCAAGATAGACATGACGAGAGCCCAAGATGCTGCGTGGATCGCCAGAACCTACGATATGCAAGCGCGTGGGATCATTAAATATACACAACCTGGCAAAAAGTACCTGGTCGACAGCGTGCAAGATTCTCTTAGAACTCTTAGCCGGCAGGGCAGCCTGGATTTGACCGAATTTTGTGCCTGGACGGCCAAGGTCAATCCCGCCTGGCTTCCCTACGTCAAGAGCGCGAGCGGCCGGTTCAACGTGGTCCGGCGAGAGTCAGTTGCCATTGCACGCTCCCTGCTCAAGATTCTGCAAGCGTTTATACCCAATTTGAAGGTGCACAAATGAATAAACATACTTATGTGATCGCCGAAATGGCTTGTTCTCACGAAGGGGACGGAGAACTTGCCCGCAAAATCATCGACAGCGCCGGCCAGGCGGGCGCTGACGCCATCCAGTTTCAAATCTGGATATTGCGCGAAATGATGGTGCCGCATCACCCCGATTTTGAGCGCGTTGCCAAGATCGAGCTATCGCGGGAGCAGTGGAGCTCCCTGGCTGCGTACGTTCACGAGCGCTATCCGTCCATGCACATCGTCGCCTGCGTGTACGAGCGGGCAAGCGTGGACGTGTGTGAGCAAATAGGGGTGACTGCCTACAAGCTCCACACGGCCGACCTGTCCAATCCATACCTGGTGAAATATGTGGCGGCCACAGGCAAGCGCATCGATTTGAGCGTGGGCGCCTCTACCATCGGCGAGATCGCCACGGCCGTGGAGTGGATCAAGAGCACGTCGAATGCTGAAATCTGGCTGATGTACGGCTACCAGAATTTTCCCACTCTTACCGACGAGATTCACTTGCAGTACATGCTCAAGCTCAAGCAGCTTTTCGAGCTGCCGCTTGGTTACCAGGATCACACGGATGCCGATTCGGAAGCCGCTTTCTGGCTGCCAGCGGCCGCCTTAGGGATGGGAGTCGATATACTGGAGAAGCACATTACCCACGACCGTTCGCTCAAGGGCATTGACCACGAAGCGGCCCTGAATCCCGACGAATTCGCTCGTTTCGTGCGGATGGTGCGGACAATCGAAGGCGCGATGGGGGTTCCAACCCCCAAGCCATTCTCGGCCGAAGAACTCAAGTATCGCAAGTATTCCAAAAAGAGCCTGGTGGCCAGCCGGGATCTGCCGGCCGGGGCACCCATCGCCGAGACAGACCTGACCTTTATGCGAGCCGATGAGCTGGGGCTACCCCCCGATCAAGGCAGGCGTCTCATCGGCAAAACCACCCGACGTCCGATTGCCCGCTACCACCTTATCCAAGAAGAGGATGTCACATGAAGAGCGCCATTCTCATCACCGCGCGCCTCAAGTCCACCCGCTTGCCCATGAAAGTGATCAAGCCAATCCAGGGGCGTCCCATGATTGGGCACATGCTCGATCGCCTAAAACTTGCCCGGCGGCCGAGCGAGATCATTATCTGCACGTCTCCCCTTACGCAAGATGACCCATTGGTAGAGATTGCCCACCAGGAAGGTGTTCAATGCTATCGGGGTGATCCCGACGACGTCCTGCTGCGGCTGACCAAGGCAGCCGAGCAATTTGGCGTGGATGTGGTCATCAGTTGTACCGCCGATAACCCCTTTGTGGACCCCGAGTCCATCGATCGCCTGGTAGATTATCACCTCGAACAAGGGTTTGACTTTACCCGCATGGAAGGGCTGCCCTTTGGGACATTCTCCTATGCGATCTCATACCCTGCCATGGTCAAGGCATGCGAACTCAAGGCAGAGAAGGACACGGAAGTATGGGGGGGATATTTCACCGAGACCGGCCAGTTCAAATGGGGGGTTATGCCCCTTGACGATCCAGCCCTCAGGTGGCCGAAGCTGCGCCTGACCGTGGATACACCGGAAGATTTTGAATTGGTTAGCCGCATTTTCGACGAGTTGTACGAAGGGGGTCACGTGTTCCCCCTGCGAGACATCGTCGCTCTATGTCGCCGCCGGCCGGACCTGGTCGCCATCAATGCGTCTGTTCAACAGAAAGCAGGGCTAGCTATCAAGACAAAACTGGAGAGGACTGATGCCTGACTCTATCCCTATCGCCGGCCGCTCAATCGGTCCTGGACGGCCTTGCTTCGTCATCGCCGAGGCTGGCGTGAATCACAACGGCCAATTGGACATGGCCTACCAGTTAGTCGACGCGGCAATCCAGGCCGGCGCCGACGCAGTCAAGTTTCAGACTTTTAAAGCCGAAAAGGTGATCTCGCCGCTCGCCGCCAAGGCCACCTACCAGGTGGAAAGCACAGGCGGCGGCGAGTCACAGTTGGACATGGTCAAGCGCCTCGAGCTGCCCTTCGAGGCTTTCCGCCAGTTGTCCACCTACTGCCAGGAGCGTGGGATCATGTTCTTGTCCACGCCCTTTGACGAAGACAGCGTCGATTTTCTGGCCGACTTGAACGTGCCCGCCTTCAAAATTCCATCCGGCGAGATCACCAATCTGCCCTTCCTGGCTCACATTGCCCACAAGGGCAAAGCCATGATCGTCTCGACAGGTATGGCGTCCCTGGGCGAGGTAGAAACGGCCGTGCGAAGCATTGAAGAAACGGGCAACGAGAATCTTGTACTGCTTCACTGTGTCAGCAACTACCCGGCTAATCCGGCCGACATCAACCTGCGCGCCATGAAGACGATGGCAACCGCCTTTGGCGTGCCAGTCGGCTACTCGGACCACACCTTAGGGATCGAGGTCGCGTTGGCAGCGGTCGCGGTAGGCGCTTGTGTGATTGAAAAGCACTTTACCCTGGACCATACGCTACCCGGCCCTGACCATCGCGCTTCACTGGAGCCGGGCGAGTTAGCGGGGCTTGTGCGAGGGATTCGCACAGTTGAGGCCGCCCTGGGCCACGGCCGAAAAGAGCCGGCCGCCAGCGAAGCTAACACGGCCGCCGTAGCGCGGCGGAGCCTGGTAGCGGCCTGCGATATCTCTGAAGGATCGCTGCTGACGGAGGCCATGGTGGCCATCAAGCGGCCTGGCAGCGGCCTACCGCCGGCTATGCGAGGATACGTGCTAGGCCGCACGGCGCGAGAGACGATCCCGGCCGGGACACTGATCACGTTGGAGATGTTGGCATGAGAACGATCGGTGTCGTGACCGTCGCCCGTTCCGACTATGGCATCTACCTGCCATTGCTGCGCAAGATCCAGGCAGATGCGGACTTGCGCTTGCACCTGATCGTCAGCGGCATGCATCTCTCACCCGAGTTTGGATTGACGGTCAAGATGATCGAGGCCGATGGGTTCGAGATCGGCGAGCGGGTGGAAATGCTGCTGTCGTCGGACAGGCCGGAGGGCATCGCCAAATCTATGGGCTTGGGCGTCATTGGATTTGCGCAAGCCTACGCTCGCTTTTGCCCAGATATCCTGGTCGTTCTGGGGGATCGTTTCGAGATGCACGCCGCGGCTCTGGCCGCGCTACCCTTCAATCTGCCGGTGGCTCACTTGCACGGCGGTGAACTGACACAGGGTGCGATTGACGACGCGCTGCGCCACTCCATGACCAAGCTCAGCCACCTGCATTTCGTCAGCACGCAAGACTATGGCCGGCGTGTGAGGCAGTTGGGAGAAGAAGCCTGGCGGGTCGTCGTCTCTGGCGCGCTCAGCCTGGATAATTTGCGTCATGTTCACCTGCTCAATCGCGAGGAGTTAGCTAAAAAGATCGGCGCTCGCCTGGCAAACGAGTTCCTGCTAGTAACCTACCACCCCGTAACATTGGAGTACGAACAAGCTGAGTGGCAAGTTGGAGAGCTTTTGGCCGGGCTGGACCAATTTGGTCTGCCTGTCCTATTTACCATGCCTAATGCAGATACTGGTGGGCGCCTCATCAAGCACATGACGGAAAACTATGTCGCCACTCATCCCACGTCACACATCGTCGACAACCTTGGCACACAGGCTTATTTCAGTGCGATGGCCCTGGCAACCGCCATGGTGGGAAACTCGTCCAGCGGCATCGTCGAGGCAGCCATGTTCAAGTTGCCGGTCGTCAACATCGGCACCCGCCAGAAGGGACGCATTCGCAGCGCAAACATCGTCGACGTAGATCACGGGCGAGATGCAATCGTCAAAGGCATTCAGCAAGCGGTGGGCGGCGAATTCAGGGACACGCTCGAACAGTTGACCAATCCTTACGGTGACGGTCACGCGGCCGATCACATCGTCCGAGTTCTAAAACAAGTCGAGTTGAATGACCGCCTTGTGATCAAAGCATTTTCTGACACAAGTCTTTCCGAATCGGGAGGTTAAATGCAAGACATTGTCATACTGGGCGCCGGGGGGTTGGCGCGCGAGGTGGCCTTTCTCATCGAAGACATCAACCGGGCCAGTCCCACCTGGAACATCTTGGGCTATGTGGAAGCTGACAAGCAGCACGTTGGCCAACAAGTCGGCCAATACCCGGTGATCTGCACAGAAGATGAATTGGTGGGCATGCAAGTCGCCGCCGCCATCGGCATTGGCAACCCCAGCATCATTCGCAAAATCGCGGAGCGCTTCGAGGGCTGCCCCAACATTTCTTTCCCCAACCTGGTTCACCCCAGCACCGTCTGGGATCGAGAACGGATCAAGCTGGGACGAGGCAACGTGATCTGCGCCGGCAACATTTTCACCACCGACATTCAAATCGGCTCGTTCAACCTTTTCAACCTGAACTGCACTTATGGACACGACATCCAGGTTGGCAACTGTTGCGTGTTCAATCCGGGCATCAATTTATCGGGCGGGGTGGTCATAGGCTCAGGCTGCCTGATCGGCACCGGGGCAACCATTCTCCAATATCACACAATCGGCGAAGGGAGTACGGTTGGGGCAGGGGCCGTGGTCGTCAAAGACGTGCCGGATAACGTCATCGTGGCCGGGGTGCCGGCCAGGGTCCTGGAAAAACGAGAGGGGTAATGGACATCGAGCGACTGCTGATCGAGCCTGCCCACACCATCCGCGAGGCCATGGCCTGCATCGACCGCAATGCGAAAGGGATCGCCCTGGTCGTCGACCAGGAACGCCACCTGCTGGGGACAGTGACAGATGGGGACATCCGGCGCGCCATCCTGGCCGGAGTCAAGCTCGACACGCCGGTGAGCGACTTGCTGGCTCGCAAGGCCGGTTCCGCTTACCCTCGGCCGGTGACAGCCAGAGTCGACACGGAAGCGCCGGAATTGCTTCGCCTGATGCAAGAATACAGCATCCGCCAGTTGCCTGTGCTGAACGATGAGGGGCGCGTGGCCGACCTGATCACGCTGGACAAGCTGACACCCGACCAGGTGTTGCCTATGCAAGCTGTCATCATGGCGGGCGGACAGGGATCCCGCCTGCGTCCCCTGACCGAGAACCTTCCCAAGCCCATGCTGCCCGTGGGGGATCGTCCGTTGATGGAGTTGATCATCGACCAATTGCGCCAGGCCGGCATCCGGCGAGTCAATGTCTCTACTCACTACCAGCCTGAAAAAATCACCGAATACTTTGGCGACGGGCAGGCGTTTGGCGTTGAGATTGACTATGTGAGCGAGGACCGCCCGCTGGGCACGGCCGGCGCCTTGGGGCTGATGAAAACTCCCGACGAGCCGCTGCTGGTCATCAACGGCGACATTCTCACCCGGCTTGACTTCCGGGCCATGTTGAATTACCATCGCCAACATAACGCGGAGCTTACCGTCGGCGTCCGGCAGTACGATTTGCAAGTGCCTTATGGCGTGATCGAATGTGACGGGCCGCAGGTGCGCCGGGTGCGCGAGAAGCCCACGTTCCAGTTCCTGGTCAACGCAGGCATTTATTTATTGGAACCCTCAGTGCACCAGTATATCCCTGGCGGGCAGCGCTTTGATATGACTGACTTGATTCAACGCCTGCTTGAAAACAAGCGCCCCGTGGTCAGCTTCCCGATCGTGGAATACTGGCTGGACATCGGGCAATCGGCCGATTATCAAAAGGCACAAGAGGATATCAAGAATGGGAGGTGGTCAGCTTGAATTGGAGTGGAAAACGTATACTTCGGTGAACCTCAGTGGGGATCAACTCGAGCGAGTCACGCAGGTGATCAAGCAATCCCACACACAGTCATAATAGAAAAGGAGGTCAAAATGACAAGGGAAGGGATCGTTACGGCGTTTTTGAGCCTGCTGGTTGCTGCCGGACTGCTTTTATATTGCCCGCGGGCACAAGGGGGCGCTTTTTCCTCAAGCGAAAAAGCGCAGTTTGGGCCAACTCAAGATATAACACCGGCTGTGTTTCCTGTTGATGGGCAAGCACAAAGCATGGCACGGTTTTTTACCGAATTCCAGGCCATCCCCACGGTGGGCGCCCGCGATTGGGAGTTTTTCACCATCGGCAGCGACTACTTCCTGGCCCTGGCCAGTTTCAGCGATGGTTCCAATAACAACCTGGACTCGAAGCTGTACCGCTGGGATGGCACTCGCTTTGTCGAGTTCCAAACGATCCCCACCAACGGGGCTCAAGATTGGGAATCCTTCACCATCGGCAGCGAGCATTACCTCGTTGTAGCCAATGTGGTCAATGCTTCCAATCACAACATCGATTCAAAACTGTACCGATGGGATGGTGCCCATTTTGTCGAGCTTCAATCTATCCCCACTTCAGCGGCGTCTGATTGGGAATTTTTCACCATCGGCAGTGATAGCTACCTGGCCGTGACCAATCCATACAATGACTCCAGCTACTACCTGGATTCAAAACTATACAAGTGGAACGGCACACGCTTTGTGGAATACCAATCGATTCCCACTGTAGGTGGGTGGGATTGGGAATTCTTTACCATTGACGACGCCTACTACCTGGCTGTAGCCAATTGTTATGATGGTTTCACCGGGAACCTGATCTCGAAGCTGTACCGCTGGAATGGCGCACTCTTTGTCGAGTTTCAGTTGATCCCCACCCACGGCGCTCGCGACTGGGAATTCTTTACAATCGGCGGTGATCATTTCCTGGCCCTGGCAAGTACCGATTTTTCCCTGCTTGGCCAGAGCGTGGCCAAGATATACCGCTGGGAGGGCACGCAGTTTGTGGCTTTCCAATCCATTCCTAACCACTGGGCCTATGATCTCGAGTTTTTCACCCTCGGCAGCGACTCTTTCCTGGCTATTGCTGATGCCAGCGACGGGAGCGTGGTCAAAACGGATTCGATCGTGTACCGGTGGGACGGAGCCAGTTTTGCGCCGTACCAATCTATCCCCACGATGGCCGCTCTCAACTGGGCGTTCTTTACCATCGGTGGCGATCCCTATCTGGCGGTGGCGAATTACCGTACTGATGATAACAATTTCCGCATCGACTCGAAAATCTACAAGCTTGGTCCGATTGGCTTTGGCCTGGCGCTTACTCCACCTGAGGCGGCCCAAGTGGGTGTTCCGGGCAAAGCG
>JAFGFO010000066.1 GCA_016931085.1 Thermoflexales bacterium | reverse complement strand
GCTGGTCGAAAACAACGCGGTCGACTTTGACGATTTGCTCATGCTGGCCGTGCGCCTGCTGGACGAGAACCCGGAGCTTTTGCGCCGCTACCAGGAGCGCTACACGCACATCCTGGTGGACGAATTCCAGGATACCAACACCGCCCAATACGCGTTGATACGCCTGCTGGGCGGCGCTTATCGCAACGTCTTTTGCGTGGCTGACGAAGACCAGTCCATTTACCGCTGGCGCGGGGCGGACTTTCGCAACGTGCAGCGCTTCAGGGAGCACTTTCCGGACGCGCGGGTGATCTTGCTGGAACAGAATTATCGCTCGACGCAGACGATCCTGGAAGCGGCCCGCCAGGTGATCGACCACAACCGCCAGCGCACGAAAAAGAAACTGTTCAGCCGCCTCGACAAGGGCCGGCCGATCGCGGTATACGAGGCCTACAGCGAGGACGACGAGGCGCAGTATGTGGTCGATACGATCGACGAGCTGATCGCCAAGCGGCAATTGTCCGCCGGCGACGTGGCGGTCATGTACCGCACGAACGCCCAGTCGCGCGCGTTGGAAGATGCCTTTGTGCGGGCCGGCATGCCCTACCGCCTGGTCGGCGCCACGCGCTTTTATGCCCGCAAAGAAATCAAGGACGTGCTGGCCTACCTGCACCTGGTGTACAATCCCAACGACACGGTGTCTCTGCGCCGCATCATCAACGTGCCGCCGCGTGGCATCGGCGCCAAGACGCTGATCGAGCTGGAGGACCAGGCCAACACGGCCAGTGCGTCAGTGTACCAAGTGCTGCGCTCGATCAACGACACCCCGCCCAGCAGCCCCTTTGCGCCGCGCGCCACACAAGCGTTAATCGCTTTTGTAAGCCTGCTCGACCATTGGATCGCCCGCAAAGCCGAGCTCGGCGCGGCCCAGTTGCTCGACCTGGTGTTGAAAGAATCCGGCTACGCGCGCTACCTCAACGACGGCAGCGAAGAGGGACAGGAACGTTGGGAGAACGTCATGGAACTGCGGGGCGTGGCAAGCGGCTACGCACTTGGGGCCAGCGAGAACCCGCTGGCCGAGTTTTTGAGCGACGTGTCACTGATCTCCGACGTCGATACGCTGTCCGACACCGCCGACGCGCCGACGCTGATGACACTGCACAGCGCCAAGGGTCTCGAGTTCCCGGTCGCATTTATCACCGGGTTGGAAGAAGGCGTTCTGCCGCACAGCCGCTCGCTCGACGACCCCGAAGAGCTGGAAGAAGAGCGCCGGCTGTGCTACGTCGGGATGACGCGCGCCAAGCAGCAGTTGTACCTGAGCTATGCCTTCCGGCGCAGCGTGTGGGGCGACAGCAGCGTGCGCGAAGCCAGTCGCTTTTTGAGCGAAATCCCGGCCGAACTGCTGAGCGGCCATTTCTCACGCCCGACACGCCCATCGGCGGGCGCGCCAGGGCGCAACGCGGTCACGAGCAGTGCAAGGCCTGCGCGCCGCGAGCCGTCTCCGCCGCCGCGCCGGCCCACCAAGCAAACGACACAGTTTTCGCTTGGCCAGCGCGTCAGACACGCCAAGTTTGGCGAGGGCACCATCGTGGGCAGCAAGGTGCAAGGCAACGACGAAGAGGTGACCGTGGCGTTCAAGGCCGCTGGCATCAAGCGCCTGCTGGTCAGCTTTGCGAAGCTGGAAGTCGTCAAATAGTCTGTTGATCTGTTAGTCAGATAGTCAAGACCAAACGACCGCTTCGCGAGACCACATGACTATTCTAATCGACGGCCACAACCTGATCGCGCACATGCCGGGCATCAGCCTGCAGGACCCCGACGACGAAAGCAGGCTGGTGCTGCGTCTGCGCGCCTACAACGCCCGCACGCGCAAAAAGATCACAGTTGTTTTCGATCACGGCATACCGGGAGGCTGGTCGCGCGAGTTGTCGACCGGGCCGGTCGAGGTGGTGTTTGCCGGATCGCACACCAACGCCGACCGTATCATAATCGAGCGCATTCGCGCGGCCAAGACCCCACCTGGCTTGTTGGTGGTCTCGTCTGATAGGGAGGTTCGCCAGGCGGCTGAAGGACGCGGGGCGCGCGTGACAAGCGCGACCGAGTTTGCGGCCCGGCTGCTGTCGCCTCCCGCCCCGCGCCAGGCGGGGGAGGCCGACGACGTGCGACTGAGCCCGGCCGAAGTTCAGGAATGGCTGAATCTGTTCACCAAGAAGCGCAAGCACCCCTCGGCAAGCTCGGGGTGCAAGCAGAAACGCAGAGACGCAAAACGTGAAACGTAAAGTTTGTTCACCAAAGGTCTCCGACCGAGGCAAAAGCGGGCTTGGTCAAAGACCTTTGCCCATCCTGGGAACCTGAAACCTGCCACCTGAAACCTATACATGGGCCCGGTTGGGCTCGAACCAACAACCGACGCTTTATGAGAGCGGTGCTCTGCCATTGAGCTACGGGCCCGGCGATCTGCTCAAAGTATAATGGAAATTGGGCGAATGTCAAGACGGAGCTAGCGCAACACGCGCTCGTCGCCCACGCGGCGGGTGACGCCCTTGGCGTCGAGGTATTCCAGCAGCGCCAGTGCATACTTGCGGCTGGTGTCAAACAAGTCGCGCACCTGGGCGACGGTGATGCTGCCGTGCTGTGCGATGTGGCCCCTGATGCGCTCCAGCATGTGCTCGAAGGTCCCGCTCTCCATGAGCACATCCTCGCTCAGCTTGACCAGCGTTCCTCCCTCGATCAAGGCCGTCAGCACGTCCGGCCCCACGGCCGCTTCCGACTCTTTGACCGATGGCGGTGTATAAGGCTTGTGGCGGAAACGCGCCAGCAGGCCATCCACGGCGCGCTGCTGCTCGGCTGAAAAGCTCACGCTGAAATCCGGTGCGCGCACGACCGCGCCAGACTCGACCAGAACCCCTTCGGCCGCGACGCGTGCGGCGATTTCGACAAAGACTTTGGGGGCATAGCCCAGGCGGCTCTTGAGCTCCTCGCGCGGCATGCCAACGCGCAAAGGGTAAGTCTCGTGATAGGCGGCTAACTCGCCGGCGATACGCCTGCTCAACGTCGACCACGCCGAGCGCGACACGAGCCAGGACGCGCCGAGCGCCAGCACATCACAGGCAGCCAGCAATTGCTGCAAGGCCGGCTCCCCCACGTCGCGCGCCAGGCCAGCCCGCTTGAACAGATCATCCTGCGCCAACACGCCGCCAGCGTCCAGCGCATGCAACAGGATTTCGGGCGGGCTGCCCTGGGCCAGTGTCTCCAGGCGCGCCACGACTTCGGGCTTGAAACGCCGGTGGCGGCGGCCCGGCTGCGGGTCGATCACCACGCCGCCCCCCAGCGTGATCGAAGGCGAAGGCAAGCGTGCGATAAAGCGATCTTGTTTCACCAGGCACAGCGGGGCTTCCAGTCGGAACTGCACCCAGCCGGCCGTACCAGGCACCAGTTGCTCGTCATCGAGCAGGCGCAGGTGCGCCATCACCTCGGCTGCGCCGTGAAAAAACTTGACCTGGCTGTTGTGGCGCAGCGGGTGTGGCACGTCGGGCAGGTATTCAAACCAGCTATCGACCAGCAGCGTCGGCTGCAGCCAGCCGGGGGAGCTGATCACATCACCCCGCCGCACGTCGGCCAAATTCACGCCGCTCAGGTTGACGGCCACGCGACTGCCAGGCAGGGCGCGCTCGATCTTGCGTTGGTGGGTCTGCAAGCCGCGCACGCGCGCGACCTGCCCACGCGGCAAAATCGTCACTTCTTGTCCTAACGACAAGCTCCCGTCAATCAGTGTGCCGGTGACGACGGTGCCAAAGCCGGCCACCGTGAAGGCGCGGTCCACGCTCAGCCGCGGGCGGCTGCGGTCAGGACGCGGCGTGCAGCCGGCCAGGGTATTGGCCAGGCTGAGGCGCAGCTCTTCCAGGCCCTCCCCGCTGCGGGCGCTGACCGGGATGATCGGCGCGTTTTGCAGGCACGTGCCGTGCAGTGTATCGGCCAGGTCGGCCGTCACCAATTCCAGCCAGTCGTCATCGACCAAATCACGCTTGGTCAGCGCCACCACGCCAGCCTTGGTATCCAGCAAATTCAAGATGGCCAGGTGTTCGCGGGTTTGCGGCATCACGCCCTCATCGGCCGCCACGACGAACAGCACCGCGTCGATGCCGCCGATGCCGGCCAGCATGTTTTCGATAAAGTCGATGTGGCCGGGCACGTCGACGACGCCCACGCTCGCGCCGCCGGCCAGTCCCGGCAGCTCTAACCAGGCAAAGCCCAGGTCGATCGTCATCTCGCGTTCTTGTTCTTCCCTGAGCCGGTCGGGGTTGATGCCGGTCAGGGCGTGAACAAGGCTGGACTTACCGTGGTCAACGTGGCCGGCCGTTCCAATCACGTACACGCTTATGCCTCGTCGGGGATCACATCGGTTTTGCGCTTGGGCCGCTTGGGCAGCGGGCCTGGTTCAGGCCGCCCCAGGGTCCTGCGCTGCTGGACCAATTGCCCATAACTTGAAGACCACTCGCGCGCTACGAGCAAGGGTATCTTGCTCCAAGCCTCCTGGATGTCCCACAGCACGTCCAGTTGCTCGTAGATGGGCATAAACTTGGCCTCTGCAGCTTCGATGCGTTCTGTGACGGGCCGGTGGACGCGTTCGTGCGCGTTCCATCTCTCTTCAGCTTCGGTCGCAAAGCGCTGCCAACGCTTTTCTTGCTCGATCAGAAAGGTCTCCATCTGTCGCTTGGCGCGATCGTCGGCGATGCGCTGCGCCTCGGCCACTTCGGCCTGGCGGCCCTCCAGGCGTTCCTTAAAGCCCTTGACGTCCTCCAGGTAACGCTGGTTGAGTTGAGCCTGTTCCTGCAAGCGTTGGAAGGCCGTGATGTGGTCGGGGATCGGCGCGGTGCGCTTCTCGATTTCATCGATCCAGGCCTTCATCTCTTGGGCGCGCCGGAACTCGTTGACGCGCAGATCTTCGATGGGCTTGTCAAATTCAGTGACCCGTTTGTGTATCTGGTCGATGCGCGGGGACATGCGTGAGAAATTGTCTTCGAGCACCGTCTGCTTGCTGGTCAACAGGTCCAAACGCTTGATGTGAGTGTTGGTGATTTCCTCGAGCTGCGCCATGCGCTTGGCGTCTTGCCGCCGCCCTTCTTCCAGGTAAACCACCGACTGGACGCGTTCTTCAGTTCGGGAGCTTAGATCCTCGACCCGCTGAGTGAGGCGGGAGATCGACTCGGCCAGGCGGCGCTCTTCGGCCCGGCGTATGGGGATCTCATCCTCCAAAGGCTTGATACGAGGCAGTTCTTTGCGTATTTCTATGAGGTTGCGTCCCAAGGATTCAATTTCAGTCTTGTGCAGACGATCGATCTCGCGGGCATCTTTCTGCCGCGCGCCTTCACGCCGATCGATTTCTGCCAGGAGATCATCTTTGAACTGCTGCAGCATGTCTGTGAACTGCAACGCTTTGGTCAGGGTCGCCTTGGCCGCCGCCAGGGCCGTCTCCAATTCCTGGATGCGCTTGGCCTGGGCCGTCAGCTCGTTGGCCTGGCCGGCCGCGCGCTCCTGCAGCGTGGTGATGATCTGCTTGTCCTTGACCCGCTCGCTTTCCAGCCAGTTGAGCATCTGCTGGGTCTGGTTAAGTTCGAGATCCGCTCGGCTTGCGTGGCGATCCATCATAGGCTTTGCCTCCTGCTTCGAAGCTGGTTTCAGATCATGTGTTCTGCTTCATGATCCCATAAAGGAATACAGAGATTATAACACATATCCAGGAAATTTGACGGAGGGCAGAAGCAGGTTATAATGGGCTAATGGAAGTCAAGATTGGCATCGACGCCCGGCTGCTGTATTATCAACGCGGTGGCATCGCGCAATACACGCGCCACTTGATCCACGAGCTGCTTCAACTGGATCGTGTAAGCGAGTCCTACTTTGTCCTGGCCAGCCGCAAAGACGCTGACCAGGCGGCCCACCTGGTGCCCGGCGACCCGGGCGCCAGGTGGGTCAAGTTGTGGACGCCGCCTCACCATCGTTTCGAGCAACTGGCGCTGCCCATCGAGCTGGCCCGGCTGCGCCTGGATTTGCTGCACAGCCCCGACTTTATCCCCCCCTTTAGTGGCCGCTTCCGGCGCGTGATCACGGTACACGATCTCAATTTCTTACTGTACCCTGAATTTCTCACCGCCGAAAGCCGGCGTTATTACAACGCTCAGATCAAGCGCGCAGTGGCTGTCGCCGATCACATCCTGGCCGATTCGCACGCCACTCGCGATGACCTGGTTCGCCTGCTCGGCGTGCCGGACGAAAAAATCAGCGTGGTGTGGCTGGCGGCCAAGGCGGTCTACCGCCGGCTGCCGCCGGACACGGTACAAGAGCAGCTTGCGCGCCATCGCCTGACGCCTGGTTATGTGCTGTTCAGCGGCACGCTCGAGCCACGCAAGAATCTACCCGGCCTGCTGCAGGCCTACCACAGCTTGCTGGCCCGCTTGCCGGATATCCCCCCCCTACTCATCGCCGGCCGGCGTGGGTGGTTGTACGACGGGATTTGGGCCCAGGTCGAGCGGCTGGAGCTAGCCAAGCGAGTGCGCTTTGTCGAGAACCCAGAAGATGAGGAACTGGCCGCGTTATACAATGGGGCGGGCGTCTTGGTGTTGCCGTCGTTTTACGAAGGCTTTGGGCTGACCGTGTTGGAAGCGATGGCGTGCGGTGTGCCGGTGATCGCCGCCAATCGCGCCTCGCTGCCCGAGATCGCCGGGGGCGCGGCGCTGCTGGTCGAGCCTGAGGACACTGGGGCGTTAGCAGAGGCATTGGAGCAAGTGCTGACCGGGCCTGCTCTGCGCGCGCGCCTGATCGAGGCGGGGCAGCTACAGGCAGCCCGCTTCTCGTGGACTACAACTGCCCAACAAACGCTGGCCGTCTACCGTCAAGTCCTGGCCGGCGTATAGATATTGGCCAGACTTCCGAAGTCTTTAAGACTTCGGAAGTCTTCCATCGCCCCGCTTTTCCGACAAGTTACCCCTTTTCCGACGATTAATCGT
>JAFGFO010000009.1 GCA_016931085.1 Thermoflexales bacterium | reverse complement strand
TCTGGCACGCCAGCCAGGGCCAGCTCGTCCAACAGGGGCGGCAAAACCCGGTCGTTGGGCATGGGCCGGGTCAGGTCGCTGAACACCACCGCCACGCTGTCGGCGGGGGCGATCAGCTCGCGCAGCGGAGGGACGCCGATTGGCGAGCGCAATGCAGCGACGATGGCAGCCTGCTCGTCAGGCAGGCCAGGCGTAAACTGGGACTCGACGACGGTCACTGACGCATCGGACGGCAGATCGATCCACAGTCCGTCGCGACCATAGGCCAGCTTCAGGCGCATAGTCTTGCCCTCGAAAGGATTCTGTGTGAGCAGATTATACCATTCGTTGGCCTGCAGGCAAAGCGCAGCACCGATTCACTCCATGCAACCTTGACCCCCTATTTGACATGGCGCGACATTAGGTGTATAATGACTCTCAGTCAGTGGCTGACTGTGGGTTAGCAGCGTTCATTCGAGGAGGGTAATCGTCTTGACCTCGTCAGAGCGACGGGAACGGGAAAAGGCGCAGCGGCGCCAGGAGATCCTCGACGCGGCGCGCCAGGTATTCTTTGAGCGCGGCTTTCATCGCCCGACAATGGACGATGTCGCAGCCCAGGCCGAGATCAGCAAGGGCACGATCTATTTGTATTTCGAGAGCAAGGAAACGGTCCTTGCTCATTTGCTTTTAGAGGGCCTGGATCTTCTCCTGGTCGAGCTGGAAAGCGCGCAGCAACGCGCGCACGACGCCAAGCCGCCGCTGTGCCCCGAAGCCACGCTGCGCGCCCTGACCAACGCCTACCTGACTTTCTGCCAATCACAGCCCAACTACTTTCGCCTGCTGGTAGCTTTCGACCGGGGCAGGTTCGAGGAGTTGATCCCGCCAGAGCTGTACAAGGAAGTGCTGGGCAAGAGCCTGCAGGGGTTGAACCTGGTGGCACAGGCCATCGAGCAGGGCAAGGAAACAGGTCTTTTTGTGGCCGAAGATTCGTGGCGGGCAGCCGGTTCTGTGTGGGCAGCGCTTAACGGCGTCTTGGTGCTGATGGGCCACCCCCTGCGCCGGAAGATGCTCAAGAACAACGCGGAAACTATGTACCAATCGACGTTGAACCTGATTATCACAGGACTCAAAGGTCAACAACCAAAGGAGGGAGACGGATGAAAAAAGTGGTCATCGTCGGGGGCGTGAGAACCCCCATCGGCAGCCACGGCGGCGCGTTCCGAACGCTGACCGCCCAACACCTGGCCGCGCTGGTATTCGAAGAGGTGATCAAGCGGGCAGGGATCGACGCCAAGCTGATCGACGACGTAATTTTGGGGTGCATCGGCCAGCAGAGCGACGCACCCAATATCGGGCGGGTTGCGGCGCTGATGGCCGGCGTGCCGGTCAACGTGCCCGGCTATACCGTCCAGCGCAACTGCGTGTCGAGCATGCAGGCGATCACTTGCGCCTACCAGGCCATCCAGTCCGGCGACGGGGAGGTGTACCTGTGCGGTGGCGTGGAGAGTATGAGTACTTCTCCCTATGTGGTGCGGGGGGCGCGCTGGGGGCTCAAATTGCGCCACGACACCTTTGTAGATACGCTGTGGGAAGGCCTTACTGACCCGCTGTGCGGCCAGATCATGGGCTACACCGCCGAGAACCTGGCTATGATGTACAACATCAGCCGCGAGGAGCTGGACCAGTACGCCGTCAATAGCCACAAAAAGGCGTTCATGGCGACGCGCATGGGACGCTTCCAGGACGAGATCCTGCCGGTCCGGGTCAGCAAAAAGGTGGCCGGCCAGGAAGTGGCCTATGAAGATATCGTCAAGGACGAATGCATCAACCCCACACTGAGCCTACAGAAAGCGGCTCTGTACCCGACGGTCTTCAAGAAAGGCGGGTTGGTCACCCCGGCCAACGCCTGCCCGATCAGCGACGGGGCAGCCGCGGCCATTGTCATGACCGCGGACAAGGCCAAGGCGCTGGGGCTGCAGCCGATGGCAGCCATCCGCAGCTATGCCTACGCGGCCGTCCCGCCCGAGATCATGGGCCTGGGGCCAGCTTATGCACTGCCCAAGGCCTGCCAGCGCGCCGGCATCGACTTGAACCAGCTCGACCTGATCGAGATCAACGAGGCGTTTGCCGCGCAGACGATCGCCTGCGGCACTGAGCTGGACTGGGACTGGAACAAAACCAACGTCAACGGCGGCGCGATCGCCTTGGGCCACCCGGTGGGCTGCACCGGCACACGCATCGTCGTAACGCTGCTCTACGAGATGATCAAACGGGACGTGCCGCTGGGCGCGGCGACGGCCTGCGTGGGCGGCGGCATGGGCGGCGCCATGATTCTTGAGCGAAGCTAGGAGGTGAACAATGGCAGACGTAACACTATGGCAAGACAAAAAAGCCCGGGCCGAGTTTGAAGCCAAGGCCAAGGCCCTTCTGAAAAACCTGCTGCCCAAGTTGGAAAGCCAGACCGGTGTGATCGCGATCGAGCCGGGGAGCGGCGACTATTTTGTTGGCGCCACGCTGGGCAAGGCCGATGCGGCCGCTTACGCCAAGTATCCGGACGAGTGGGTCTACTTTGTACGATTGGATAACCCAGAGGCAGCAATTGCGCTAGCCACCTGGTGAGGGCAATCCCTGACGCAGATCGTGCAGTTGCCCTCTGATTTCTGACCTGCAACCTGTAACCAAAATAAGGAGGGGCTATGTGGATTTTCAAGGTAGGCGTGGTTGGAGCCGGCGCGATGGGCGGCGGCATTGCCCAGGTGGTGACCTACTCTGGCCTGCCGGTGGTGGTAAAGGATGTTGACCAGAAGCAGTTGGACCTGGCGCGCCAGCATGTGGAAAAGATCTACCAGGATCGCGTCGACAAGGGCAAGATGACGCTCGGCCAGGTACAGGAAAAGCTGGGATTGATCGAGTACACCCTAACCTACGACGGTTTTTCCGACGTGGACATTGTGATCGAAGCGGTGCCGGAGGTGATGAAGGTCAAGCAACAGGTCTACAAAGAGCTGGACGAGGCTTGCCAGCCCGAGGCAATCTTGGCTTCCAATACGTCGGCCCTGTCGATCACCGACATGGGAGCAGTAACTGGCCGTCCGCACAAGGTAATCGGGATGCACTTTTTCAATCCAGCTCACGTCATGAAGCTGGTGGAGATCATTCCCGGGGCGCAGACCGATCAGGATACGATCGATACGGTGCAGCAGTTCACCCAAGAGCTGCGCAAGATCCC
>JAFGFO010000065.1 GCA_016931085.1 Thermoflexales bacterium | reverse complement strand
GTTCGAGGCGCTGACCGGCGGCAATTTGCGCGAAGGCTATGGCCTGTCCGAAGCGCCGACCGCCTCGCACTGCAATCCGCTGAGAGGTGAGAACCGGCGCGGCAGCATCGGCATGCCTTTCCCCGACGTGGACTGCAAGATCATCAGCCTGGACGACGAGGTGACAGAGCTGGGCGTAGAAGAAGTGGGCGAACTGGTCTTGAGCGGGCCACAAGTCATGCAAGGCTACTGGAACAAGCCCGACGAGACGGCGAATGTCCTGCGCCGCCTGGCCGACGGCAAGACCTGGCTCTATACCGGCGACATCGCCAAGATGGACGCGGACGGCTATTTCTACATCGTGGACCGCAAGAAGGACATGGTCATTGCGGGTGGCTATAACGTCTACCCGCGCGAGGTAGAAGAGATCCTCAAGGAGCATCCCAAGGTGCTCGAGGCGGCGGCGGCCGGCATCCCCGACCCGCATCGCGGCGAGACGATCAAGGCGTGGATCGTGGTCAAGCCCGGCGAGACCTTGAGCGAAGAGGAAATCAAAGCGTTCTGCCAGGCGAACATGGCCAAATACAAAGTGCCCACTCGCGTCGAGTTCCGGTCAGAGTTGCCCAAGACCATGGTTGGCAAAGTATTGCGGCGCACGTTGGTGGAGGAAGAGAGGCGGAATACGTAAAACGTGAAACGTCCACCTTCCCGAAAGCTTGAAGCTTTCGGGAAGGTAAGCTTTCTAGGCCGCCAGGGCGTCTGCTGGCTGGGGGATGGCGCCGTCAAACAAGGCCTTGAATTCTTCTGCGTCGATGGTTTCGGCCTCGATCAGGTGCGTGGCTACCCTGTCCAATGCCGCGCGCTGCTCGGTCAAGATGCGCCGGGCGGTTTCGTGGGCCTGGTTGACGATCGAGCGCACCTCCTCGTCAATCTCGTGCGCCACGGCATCGCTGTAATCGCGCTGCTCGCCCAAATCTTTGCCCAAAAAGACCAACTCTTCCTTCTGGCCATACACCATGGGGCCGAGTTTCTCGCTCATGCCGTAGCGGGTAACCATCGAGCGCGTCAAGCCTGTCACGCGCTCCAGGTCATTGCTGGCGCCGGTCGTCACATCGCCCATCACGAGCTCTTCGGCCGTGCGTCCTCCCAGCATAAAAGCCAGGTCGTCCATGAACTTGGACCGGGTCATCAGCGTGCGATCTTCTTCGGGCAAGGCCATGGTATAACCGCCGGCCATGCCGCGCGAGATGATGGAAATCTTGTGGACCGGGTCGCAGTTGGGCAAGCTGCGAGCAACCACTGCGTGGCCGGCTTCGTGATAGGCAAAAACCCTCTTCTCCTCTGGGCTGATGAGGCGGCTCTTGCGCTCGGGCCCGGCGATGACGCGCTCGATGGCCTGTTCAAACTCGTTCATGCCGATCGTCTTCTTGTCACGGCGGGCGGCCAGGATAGCCGCCTCGTTCACCAGGCTTTCGATGTCGGCGCCTACGAAACCTGGGGTGGACTTGGCGATCACCCCCAAGGTCACGTCGTCGGCCAGCGGCTTGCCGCGCACGTGAACGTTCAAGATTTGCTCGCGCCCCCTCATATCCGGGCGGTCGAGCACCACGCGCCGGTCGAAGCGGCCGGGCCGCAGCAGGGCGGGGTCGAGAATGTCCGGCCGGTTAGTGGCTGCGACGACGATGACATTGGTATCGGTATCAAAGCCGTCCATCTCGACCAGGATTTGGTTGAGTGTCTGTTCGCGCTCGTCGTGGCTGCCGCCCAGGCCAGCGCCGCGATGGCGGCCCACGGCGTCGATCTCGTCCACGAACACAATGCACGGGCTGTGGCGCTTGGCCTGGTCGAACAGGTCACGCACGCGGCTGGCGCCCACGCCCACGAACATCTCGACGAATTCCGAGCCGGAGATGGAAAAGAACGGCACGCCGGCCTCGCCCGATACAGCCTTGGCCAGCAGCGTCTTGCCGCAGCCAGGCGGCCCCACCATCAACACGCCCTTGGGGATACGCGCCCCCAACTGGATGAACTTGTCCGGTTCTTTGAGGAACTCGACAATCTCGGCCAATTCCTGCTTGGACTCGTCGACCCCGGCCACGTCGTCAAAGGTGACGGTGGGTTGTTCGCCGGTGAACATGCGTGCCCGGCTCTTGCCAAAGCTCAGCGCCTGGTTGTTGCTGCCCTGCGCCTGGCGCAGCATGAACCACAGCATGCCGACGATCAGCAAAGCCGGCAGGCCATACACCACGAACTGGGTCACGAGTCCGACCCAATCGCTTGGCTTTTCCGGCTTGATCTCGATCTCGCGCAAGCTGTCGTCCGGCACGCCGAGCATGAGCAATTGCTCGGGAGTGGTCAGTGTGGGTTCCTTGCGTGACGTGACGATGCTGCCGTCTTTGTATTCGACGCGCAGATCGTTGTCAACGACAGTAATGCGCACGATTTCCCCCTGGCGAGCGTCTTGCGCGACTTGCGAGATGGAGATCATCTCTGGACCAGGGCTTTGGCCCCGCATATAGACAATGGCCATGGCGATCATGGCAACGACCAATAGGACATATACAAAACCACGTGATGATGATGAATCCATAACTTGCTCGTATTACGTATTGCGTTCTATCAGGGCAAAATGACGATCTCGCGGATCAAGACGCTGTCGTTTTCGGCGCTAGTTTTGCCGGTCTCCAGCACTGGCAAGCGGCCTGACGAGCCGTCGGCGGGATACAGGCCCACCCGTAACGCATAGCTACCCCGGTGGGCATAAACTGGAATTTGCAAGGCGTAAAAATCCTCGACCAGGACATCCCTGCGCCACGTATTGGTTGGCGCACCTCCGCCTTGCGGCTCGCTATCGACTTGCGCGACAGGCTGGGAACTGGTCGGGCCAATCAAATGCACAAACACCTTGAAAGGCCGCGGCACGCTTTTGACGCGCGAGTACCATCTGAAGGTGATTTCGATGGTCTCCCCCGGGTGGAAGGTGTCGCGCTCGAGCCGGGCGCTATCGAGCCCAATCATGTTGCCCAGGTTGACGTTCAGCGAGATGACCGTGCCGCTGCTCAAAAGCAGAGTGAGTGGCAGCCCGCGCGTGAGCGGTGTGCCGGGCGGCGGGATTTGGCCGAGCACGTAACCAGCCGGCTGGGACTGGCTCCATTCCGAATCGAGATTGACCACCCACCCATAACTCTCCAAGCCCTGGCGCACTTGCTCGTTGTATTGCAGTCCAACCACTGACACCATGTTGGACACCGGTGGCCCCTTGCTCAGCACCAGGCTGATCACATCGCCACGCAGAGCTGCGGCGTTAGGCGCAAGAGACTGTTCCAATACCGTTCCGACCGGCGCCTTATCGTCAAAGCGTTCTTCCTTGACCACCATCTGCAGCCCGGCCTGTGCCAGGAGCGCTTCTGCTTCTTGCCGGCTGCGCCCGCGCAGATCAGGCGCGCGGGTTTCCTGGCCAAGGTCTGAGATGGTCGCCACAGGCGACGCCGTCCAAGTCGGGGCAGGGGGAGTCGATGTGGAGGGGATCCGTTCGCCGCCGTACCACTTTTGATAGACCAGCATGTACAAGGGGAACAAGCCGATGACCAGCACCGCCGCCACGGCCGCCAGCAGCCAGGCCATCCAATTAAATTCCCCCTGGCCTGAGCTGGTCTGCTGCAAGGTACTGCTTGTGGTCAGCTCGGGCGACAGGTGTTGGTAAGAAGTAGCCTGTTCGCTGTTGCTTTGGTATTCGTGCAACAGCCGCCCCATTTGATCGGCGTTGCGGTAGCGCAGCGACGGCTCCTTGGCCATCGCGCGCGCCACGATTTGTTCGAGCTGAACCGGCACAGCCGGATTCAGGCTGCTGAGCGGGGGCGGCTGGTCACGCAAATGCGCCATGGCCAGCTTTTGCTGGTTTTCGCCCTCAAACGGCAAGCGCGCCGCCAGCATCTCGTACATGATGACGCCGATGCTGTACACGTCCGAAGCCGGCGAGGGAGACTCACCCCCGGCCTGTTCCGGTGAGAAATAGTGCGGCGTGCCCCAAATGCCGGTTGTGACGCCCGACGAGGCGCTCGACAGGGCACGTGCGATCCCAAAATCGGTGACCTTGGCCCGCCCTTCGGGAGTGACCAGCACATTCTGAGGTTTGACATCGCAGTGAATGACGCCAGCCCGGTGGGCAGCCCCTATCGCGGCGCAAACCTGGGTGGACAGCTCCAGCACACGTTGGGGACTAAAAGGGGCTTCCTGGCGGATGAGCTGCTTCAGGTCACTTCCCTCGACGTACTCCATGACGATGTACTGCTTGTCGCCGTCAAGTCCAAAATCGTGCACGGTGACGATGTTGGGGTGTGACAGCTTGGCCGCCGCCTGTGCCTCGCGTTGAAAGCGCGCCTGGAATGACGGGTCCTCGGCGAAGCTTTCGCGCAGGATCTTGAGCGCCACAATCCGTCCCAACATGGTATCCTGGGCCTTGTAGACAACAGCCATGCCGCCGCTGGCTACGCGGGCGATCAGTCTATAACGATTGTTGAGTAACTGTCCATCTGTGGGCATATGTCCTCAATTAGCATTATAACGCAATTCGGCTTAGGCGGCAACAAGCGTCTCCTCGACAGCCTGCAGCACGGCGCCTTCTCGCACCAGTTGGCAAGCCTTATCCAGATCGACGTACAACAGCCGGTCGTGCTCCAGCGGCGGGATGTCCTGGCGCAGCCGCCGGTAGGCCGCCCGCGTGCCCACACCCAGCCGGGCAGTGGGACAGTGGCGCAGGCGCAAGTCCAAGCCTTGCGCAGCGCAAGCCAACTCGATACCGATGATGTGCTCGACGTTATGCACGATCTCCCACGTGTGGCGGGCCGCGTTCATCGAATTGCTGATGTGATCCTCCTGGTCGGCCGAGGTGGGGATGCTGTCGACGCTGTCGGGGTGAGCCAGCACCTTGTTGTCGGCAACCAGCGCGGCAGCCACGTATTGGGCTAACATAAACCCGCTGTTCAAGCCACCTTCGTCGATCAGCATCGCCGGCAGGCCGTCACTCAGCTCAGCCGTCGTCAATCGAAAGATGCGCCGCTCGGACAAGCTGCCCAACTCAGACACGGCGATGCCCAGGAAATCGGCCCCAAAAGCGATCGGTTCGCCGTGAAAGTTACCGCCCGACAGGGCCTTGTTCTCGCCAGGCAACTCCAGGAAGATCAAGGGGTTATCGCTGGCGGCGTTGATCTCGTCTTGAAGCGTTTTTTGCACAAAAGCCAGCACATCGCGCACAGCACCCATCACGGGTGGGCCGCAGCGCAAGCTGTACGCATCCTGCACGCGCCCGCCCTGGTCGACCAGCGTGCTGCCGGCGATCAGCCGGCGGATGGCCGCCGCCGAGGCGATTTGCCCGGCGTGGTGGCGCGCGTGGTGCAGGCGGGCGTCATACGCGGCCGACACGCCGCGCGTCGCTTCCAGGCTCATCGCCAGGCCAATCTCGGCCGTGCGCACCAGGCGAGCGGCAGCGTGCCAGGCCAGGGCTGTCATAGCGGCCGAGAAGGCCGTGCCGTTATTGAGGGCCAGGCCTTCCTTAGCGCTGATCACGACGCGAGACAGGCCGGCGGCCCGCATGGCCTGGGCGCCGCTCATGCGCTCTCCGCGATAGATGGCCTCGCCGCTGTCGCGCTCGTCGTCGTGCGGGTCACGGCACAACACCAACGCCAGGTGCGACAACGGCGCCAGGTCACCACTGGCGCCCAGGGAACCCTTTTCTGGGATGAGGGGGTGGACGCCGGCGTTGAGCATGGCGATGAGCGTGTCGAGCGTCTCGGGCCGCACGCCGCTGTAGCCGGCGGCCAGGGTATTGGCCCTGACCAGCATGGCGGCCCGTACCACGTCTTCAGGCAATGGCTCGCCGGTGCCCACCGCGTGACTCAGGATCAGGTTGCGGCTGAGCGTTTGCGAGTCGGCCCCGCTAACGTGCACGTTCGCAAAGATGCCAAAACCGGTGTTGAGGCCATAGACGAGCGGGGTCCCGCGTTGGACGACCTGCTCGACCCAGGCGTGGCAATCGGCCACGCGGACGCGGGCAGTCTCGTCAAGCCGGACTGGCCGGGCGGCCTGCGCCACGCCGATCAGGTCGTCGATCGTCAGCGCTTGCCCGTCGAGCACGAGAGATGAATCGTTTGCTAGCATAGTATCTCGAAATTATCAATGGTCAATTGTCAATGATCAATTTTAGCACGGATTGCAGGAATGAGCGAATCCTTCCGCAATGGAGCCACAAGGGGTATCGCTTGGTCGAGAGGCACTTGCCCCCAAACTGAAACGCACCCGCAGCGCTGGGTGTGCGTCACGTTTTTGCGCGCCGATGTGCCTGTGCTGCGAATGAATTCGCAGGCTGATACAAAAAACGCGCCCAGGCGCGTTAGCCTGCTTTCAGCAGGCTTGCGACCATCGGGAGTATCAGCCCTGAAAT
>JAFGFO010000064.1 GCA_016931085.1 Thermoflexales bacterium | reverse complement strand
GCAAAATATGCGTAACCCTCCAATATCCTATAACGTACACTAACAGGGGATTTTACACTTGGATGGACTTACACCCGTCATCCCCGTAGTTACAACTCTCCCCTAGGGGAGTGGTTGTTTTGAGTACAAGGGGCAGAAACGCTGGCGTCGGCTGAACGGCCACCAAGCAATTGCCCCGCACGAAGACTGTTGCGAAGACTAATCGCAGCAGTCTTTTTCGTTCTATTGGTAAAGATCTCGCCCATGTCTGGGCGAAGCCGCGTATCATGTTACCAGATTCAATCATAGCACGTAATAGAGGAAATGTCAAGTCCTTGTTGCAAAATAAGCAAGATCTGGTTTCCGCTTCATATTCCTCGCGCTCGATGTCCCCTCTCAAGTACAACTCCTTAGCCCGCTCCCAACGCTGTTGCGCTTGTTGATTATGTGCGCTCGCATCATTCATCCCGAGCCACTCTTCCGCTCCATCCGGCCAGCCTTCAGGCAGGCGAATCTGGCTGACCACGTGGGCGACCTGGTCCTCGATGTCGTCGGCCGAGAGGGTGGGTTGTTCGCAGGTTCCGCTATGCTCGATACGGGTGGAGTCGCGATAGTAGCGGCGGCCGCGCGTCGAGGCGGCCCGCAGCGGCAAGCCACAATCGGCGCAGCGAATCAGTCCCGACAGCGGATAGATCTCGGTGGGGCGGCTGTACCGGGTGCGGGGGGCGCAGGTGAGCGTCTGGCGGATTTCCTGGGCCTTGTCAAAGGTGGCCTGGTCGATCAGCACTGGCTGCTCGCTGTTGAAGGTCTCGGCGATATTGCTGCGCCGGCGGCGCTGGCCTTGCTCGTCAGTGCCGCGATAGATGACCTGGCCGATGTAGAGCCGTCGCTGCAGGATGTCGCGCACGGCGTCCTTGGTGAAAGGTTGGGGAGGGTAGCGGCCGGGCAAGCCCTTGGTGCGAAAGTGTACCGGCGAGCCGTCGGGCAAGTGGTGCGTGTAGGCATTAAGCATGCTGGCGATTTGGCCGTCAGAGAACTTGCCGGTGGTGTACCACTCAAAGGCCAACTGGACGGCGACGCTTTCGATGGGGTGGAGGATGAGCAACTTGCCGTCGGAGCGATCGGCCTGGCCAAAGTTGGGGCAATAGCTGCCGGCCTCTTGGCCGCCGCCGTTAGGGTCGGTGCACTTGGAGCACAGTCCTTTGCAATATCCAAAAGGGACATTGCCGTTCCACAGTCCTTTGCGGGCACGCTGTATCTTGCCCTTGCGCGTTTCCTGGCGCAAGTTGTCGATATAGATTTCGGCCAGCATCCCAAGTACGGTCAGCATGAGCTTGCCCCAGGGGGTAGTCAGGTCGAGGTGCTCTTGAACCGAGGCAAAGGCGACGTGGGCCTCGTTGAGCTGGTCGAGCGCGGTGAGCAAGCTGCCCAGGTGGCGGGAGAATCGGTCGATCTTGTCGACCACGACCACGTCGAATTGGCCGGTGCGGGCGTCGGTCAGCATTTGTTCGTAGGCGGGGCGCTGGCTGCCCTTCTTGGCAGAAATGCCCGCATCGGTGTATACTTGAGCTAGGTGCCAGCCCTGGGCGGCGATGTAAGCCTTGATGTGTGTGACTTGGGCGTCCAGGCTGTGGCCGTCGACTTGCTCGCGCATCGAGACGCGGGTGTAGCCGGCGGCGCGAAGGATAGTGTTTTGCATAGTAACCTCCTTGAAACATAGGATGGGGGCTATCGAAATAGCCCGTTTGACTTTGGTTCTGGCTTTGGTCTTGCTTGGTTTTAGCCTCAGCCTTAACCTTAACGCTAATTCAAAGAATGTCAATGGTGGAGCAAGGGAAATTATGGCAGTCCGAAAACGAAGATCACGTCATGAGGGGTACAATGCCGAGCCGCTGCAAAAGCGCTTGACGCAATTGATGGAGCAGCACAACGAGAACTATCGAGCAACAGCCTTGCGGTCGGGCTTGGATCACCAGTCCGTGCGGCGCATACTGGTGATGGGTAAGCGGCCGAACCGTGAGACGTTGATCGCCCTGGCCGATCACTTTGGGATCAACCCGAACGAGCTGCTTGAGTTGGGTCAGTACAAGCCGCTGCGGTTTTTCCAGATCGAGACGGCCAGCGCCGAGGCTTTGCCGACCGAGGCGGTGGATGTGGCGCTGGACATTGCCAAGATTCCCGACCCTGGCACGCGTAAGGCTGTGGCCCAGGCCGTCCGCACGCTGCTGAAAAAGTATTTTGAGGAATAGCAGGAAAGATGGACACGTTGCGGTTGATCCTCGTCGCTCCCGATCCATTTCTGTGTTCCGCCTTTCGACAGCATTTTGAGGGGCTGCCCAACGTTGAGGTTGTCGACGGCCGTTTCGAAGACCTACCGGAATTCGATTGTATGGTCAGTGCTGCCAATTCCTTTGGGCTGATGGACGGTGGCGTCGATTATGCCATCGTGCGTTTTTTCGGTGCAGCCTTGGAGGATAGAGTTCAGCAGCACATTCTTGAAGAGTATCTCGGCGAACAACCCGTCGGCACGTCTGTCATTATTGAAACAGGGCATCCGAAACACCCTTTTGTCGCTCACACACCCACGATGCGCGTGCCGATGGAAATCGCGCATACGGACAATGTGTATGTGGCCATGTGGGCCATGCTATTGGCAGTGCGACAGCACAACCGGCAGGCAGAGCGCAAGATACGAATCGTTGCGTGCCCTGGCCTGGGTACGGGGACTGGCAAAGTGTCGCCGCAGGAGGCAGCGAGGCAAATGTCATTAGCCTACAGGCACTGGCTCAATCCGCCCAGTCGCATAGATTGGCGGCTGGCTGATGAGAGACAGGGTAGCATCATTTATGGTGGAGATATCGGACTCAGCCTCCGCAGGTAATGACGTTCAAACAATTGGCACCTGATTCAGAACAGAAATGAAGCTAATAGCATCAACTGGCACGGCTTTTGAATTGAAGATTCTCGGTTACGAGTTTCCAGATCTAGAGACGGAGTTGTACGACTCGAACTGGTTGGTGATACAAGTTCATGTATCACATCCAAGAGGTGTTTGGACAGCGACTCACCCTTGCCTTTTAACATACGAGGTGGCTCAGCTTGCAGACTGGCTTGAACAAGTGGGGGCTGGTCAAAAGGTTAGGGCACAGATTTATTTCATTGAACCCAACTTGGAGTTTCAGTTGGTGAACGCCGGGGGTAAAGATGAAGCCCTGCGAATATATTTGGGAGCTGAGCTAAGGCCATCGTGGATGGAATCTGACATCGTTTGCGAACATGAGGTTCAGTTTCTCACATCGGAAGTTGACCTTGTGGCTGCGGCCGAGGAGTTGCGCAAGCAATTGCAGTGTTTTCCGCAGCGTGCGGAGAGATGAAAGAAATCAAGTTGGATAGGGTCCGTTCAGATAGAGAAGATATGGATGAGCAAAACCGGATACTCGAGGATTTGTCGGCTGAGGAGTTGGAAAAGGCGGTGACGGATTTCATCGCACGTGATGGCCCGGGCACAGACGATCTGCCTATGGACACCTTTCTGGCTCTGTGGGAGCGGTTCGAAGCCGAGCGATTGGCCCAGGTCATTGAGCTGGAGCAGGATATTCTTGGCGGTGAGGTGGTGCTATCAGTTGCTCCTACCAGCGCGGTCAAGGTGCAGGTGCATGGAAACGAGATTCAATTGGAGGATGGCCGGCGTATTGTGTTGCGATTGCGCCGTGAGCACCAGACGGCGGTTGATGTCAATAGAGATTTTGGAGCCTGAGGATGATTCACAAGCCCGTGCTATGTTCACTTGTCATTGGCAACCTCTGCATCGCGAAACGTCTCTATCATAGCCGTAAGTATTTGGCGTAGGTCCTTCACGTGGTATATCATCTCTGCAAACCCCTCTGGATCCTCCAGGCAGAACGCGTTGATATAGCGCACAAAGGCATCGCGTTCGAATTTTTTGATCGAGAGGATGGGTGCCAGGCGTGAGGCGATGTGCTTGACAGCACTGACGATCTGCTTGGGTGATGGTGGAGTATCGGATTTGGATATCCCTAGCAGCTTATCTACCTCTTTGCGAATTTGCGCCTCTGTCCAGATTTCAGGGCCGCCAGTAGCTTTTTTGAGAATGGCGGTGATGTCAGCATTGCGCTCTGGTCTGGAGAGCACGGAGAGCATGTAGCGTAGCCGTCGTTCAGGGATGTCATAGGCATGGATGATGGCTTGAGCTTCTGGTTCCAGTTCGAGCAGAGGAGTATAGTCATACACGGTTCTTTCAGCCATGCCGGTGCGTCTGGCCACGGCCAGCCAGTTAGGCCAGCCTTTGGGCCTGTGGGCTGGCTTTTTTGCGCCAGGCGCAGAAAAGTCCACTGGCGGTGTTTCTTGCTGCATAATATCCCATGCACTTTTGAGACCCCATGCAATCTCCATCGAGTTTAGCGAGTGTTGTTGTAGATTCTCCACCATCTGGCGAATGGCGCTGTGATGCTTGACTACCCTGACTGGGATTTTGTCATAACGACCTGCCTCTTCGTCTGTGCTTTCGGTATGAAGCATAACCATCGCCCAAAATCGCAATTCGCCGGTTTCGATCATGTAGCGTCCCCCCTCGATGGGGTAGGCTGTGATGGGGTTGATGATGCCGGGTACGTCAGGGTGGGCTTTGACCGCCTCGTGGATGCTGGCGGCTAATTCTGTGATCTCGGTGTGCATTCGCATGGTGTGAGGAGACCAATCGCTATCTGGCAGCCTGAGATACATCTGATAGATTCTTGCGACTGGGTGTTGGCCTTTCAATATGGCTCTGGCTGCGTCCGCTGGGATAACACGGCGTGGTTGATTGGGGTCAGGAACGATTGAACTCAACTCGACAAGTTTTACTTCAGTCATTTTTGTCTCCTGTTGCAGCAATGGGCGTTTTTACGGCATCACCCCATTCCCCGCCAGCCCCAGCAGCTCGCCAAACGGCTCGTGGGCCAGGGCACGGCGCAGCTTGGAAGCCGTGTCAAAGTACAGGCCCGCAAACATCACCTTCAGCAGCCCGCGCTGCCCGCCAGCGCTCATCTGCGCCCAGATGGCCGGGAAATCCTTCAGCAGCGAAACGATGCCGGCTGCCTCTGGCCGCGCCGCCGGCCGCAACTGCTGCAACTGTCGGATGATCCCACCCGTGCGCTGCTCGAACTGCGCCAGCGTCAAGTGCCCGCGCTCGTACAAAGCCTGGTGCCGCGCCAGCTCCTGCCGCAGGTTGTAGCTCTCGCGCTCAAAGCTCGTTAGCCCCTCGTCCGTCAGATAGTAAGCCAGGATTTGGTCGTACCACGCCTCGGGAATGACCAACTGCCCGATCAGCGCATCCACCTGCGCGCCCAGCTTGTCAGCCCGCAGCGAGGCCTGCGTGTGCAAGCCGAGCAGGCTGTCTCCATTGGCCTGGGCGCTCAGCCCCACCGCCGGCAGCACGTCCTCGAACGCTTCGGCCGGCTTTTTGCCGCGCTGCTTGTAATTCTCGTGCACGCTGGCGCAGCGATAATACTCGCGACCCTTGGGACCGCCGGTCACGCCGCGCAAGTTGGCCTCGCGCCCGTCGTACTGGGCGCACACCCAGCAGCGCCCCACGCCGGTCAGCATATATTCGCGGCGCGGCCGGTGCTGCGAATTGGGTGTCGTGCCCTTGTTTTGGCGCAAATGCTGGTTGTGCTGCCACAACTGCACCGAGTACAGCGCCTCGTGCTGGCCCTCTGTCAGTGCCTCGGCCTGGCGCTTGTTTCTGATCGGGTCGGGATTGGGCCTGCGCCTGTCTGGATGCTCGGGGTCGTCTTCCATATCGAGCGGCTTGGACGGGTAGCGGGCCACCAGCCCGGCGTAGAACGGATTGCGCACAATGTCGCGGACGCTGTCCCGCTTGAAGGGGCCAGGCGGAAACAGCCCCGGCCGGCCCTTGGTGCGAAAGTGCACGACCGGGCCATCCGGCAGGGTAAAGTCGTGCGTATTGAGGTAATCGGTGATATCGCTGTCGCTCATTCCCTGGCTGTAGAGCACGGCGATCAGGCGCGCGGCGTGCGACTCGATGGGATGCGGCACAGGTACCCGTCCTCTGCCACGATCGGGACTGCCCACCAGGGGGCAGTAACTGGGACCGTTAGGATCGGTGCACGTGGAGCACAGGCCGTTGCAGTAGCCAAAGCGCGCCGAAGCGTTGGACAAGCCTTGCTCCACGCGTGTGACCTTGGCCTCACGGGTGCGCTCGCTGGTGGACCAGACGTACATCTCAGCGATGCCGCCCAGCACATAGATGACCAGCCGGCCCCAGGGCGTGTCGGTGTCAATATTCTCCGTGACAGACACCAGGTGCACGTTGTACCGCTTGATCAGGCGGATGAACTTGAGCAGCGACTCCAGGTTGCGGTACAGCCGGTCGAGGCGGTGGACGACGATGACGGTGACACGGCCGGCAATGATGTCGCGGATCATACGCTGCAGTTCTCTGCGCCGGCTGTTGCGGCCGGTGCGGTCGGGATCGGCATAGATGCCGACGATGATCCAACCCTGCGAGCGGGCGTACTCCTCGGCGCGATCGGGCTGCAGATCCATCGAATAACTCTTGGCGCGAGGATCGACGACCGAGACGCGGATGTAGATAGCGGCTCTTTCCTGGCCGGGGTCGGGCGCGTGCCTGGTTTCGCCGATGACGGCTTCGACCGCCTGGCGCAGCTCTTGTGGAGAAGATGGGATAGTCCAGGCTTGGTCGAGGTTGATGCGAGTTTGGGTATGCATTATGATCTCCTATATGTTGAATGGTGTATGTCCATGTGGGGGCTCAGCCTTCCCCATGGTGTGCACTGGAATGTCTTTTCGTGGGCATTGAATGGTGCGATTGCCCTTGTACCGGTTTAGGCAGGGCCGGCGTGTCTAGCATCGCCTCACGCCCCAGCTCTTGCGAGCGCGTGATGCGGCGCAGCTCGATGGCCAGCTCGCGGCAAAAGGCTTGAATGCGCTCGTCCACAGCACAGGTGGATGATTGGGCGCCGGCGTTCGAGTCGCCCTTGCTCTTTTTAGCGATTGCTTGTTGTTTCATACAACACTCCTCGTTCTTCAGATTGCCAATATGCGCCTGGCGGTGTATCATATGACTTGCCAGGTTATCCGATTCGATTATGGCACTGATGAATTGTTACTAACACTCTAGCACAAGTTGTTTCGCAAAGGATGCTAGAAATTTCCCACAAAAATTGGGGAATGTCATGAGAAGCAGGGCGCAGGGTCAAGGGCAAAAGCGTAAGGCATTGGTCAAGGCGGGCATCCAGATGGTTGCCCAGGGGCAGCAGTGCACCGAGCGGGCTGCCCGTGTTTTTATCTACACGCACACGGCCTTGTCGCCGGACATGCTGCGGGATTGGTCGGAGCGGGGGCGCAAGACGTCGATTGGCGTGGGCGACCTTAGCCTGTTCGCGCGGGTGTGCCTGGCGAATGCTCCCAAAAACATCCGGCCGGACTGGCTGGTGCGATGGGCTGACGACTTGTTTGATGTCAATGACTTGGGGCGGCGGGATATGTCGCCCGAGCTGCAGCAGGTGGTGCAAAAGCTCGATTTGAGCGTCACGCAGCCACCCGATAACCCCTTGTCGCTGTACGAGTATCTCGATCATGCGAGCCAGGTACTCGAGCAGGTGAGGGCGCTAGGAAGCGCGCCAGGAAGTGGGCCGAGATTCGTGGGGCGCGGCTGGTTGGAGGCCCGCGTAGATGACTGGCTGGGGGATCCGGCACGCCGCAGCGGTGTATTCGTGCTGGTTGGCGGGGCCGGCGTGGGCAAGACGGCCTTCCTGGCGCACCTGGTCCTGCGGCGCGAGCAGGAAAAGGACAAGCGGAAACGCTACCTGCACGTGTTCGCCGGCCAATTCCCTCACGAGGCGAACGTGTCCTACGCCATCCAATTGCTGGCCGCGCAGATCGTCGACCACTACGATCTGCGTGATTACGGCCGGCGAGACACGCTGGTGGAACTGTCATCGACGCCGGATTTCCTGGAGCGGCTGCTGCGCATGGCTGCCAAGACCCTGGCCAGGGATGAAAAGATCGTCGTCGTGTGCGATGCGTTGGACGAGGCCGGCCACGGCGCCAACGGCAATGTGTTGGGACTTCCAACTCGCTTGCCGGATGGCGTGTACCTGGTGCTGTCTCACCGGCCGGTGCCTGTCGCGCTGCACATCGACGACCCGGCGCCGCTCAGCTTTGAGCTCAAGCCAGACGACGCGAATAACCTGCGCGATATCCAGGACTATTTGACCGGCGTGGCGCGCCAGGCCGAGGTGGCCAGCTTGCTTGGCGGGCGGGAGGACGGCGAGCGCACTTTTATCCAGTCGCTCATGGACAAGAGCCAAGGCAACTGGATGTATCTGCACCACGTCGTGAACCAGGTGCGTCGGGGCGAGCGCGATCCACTTGACCTGGCTGGCTTGCCGGGGGGCTTGGTGAGCTATTACGCGCGCTACTGGTGCGATTGGCGCGAGGGACGCAACCGGCGCGGCGAGGGGCCGGCCCAGTGGGATAGGCTGTATGGGCCGCTGCTGGCCACGCTGGCCGTTGCGCAAGAGCGAGTGAGCGTGGAGGAATTGGTGACCTGGACGGGGGTGGACGCTGGACCTGCAGCGGTGCGACGGCTGCTGAGGGAAAAGTGGAGGGACCATGTCGAAGAGCGTAACGGTGGAGAAGGCGGGGAGCGTTATGGCGTGTATCACACCAGCTTTCGGGATTTCATAAGCGGCCAGGTAGATCTGGCTGGCTTGTCGCCGGCGGCGCGTTACTTGCTGGATGACCTGAAGGAGCGGTGCGGTGAGATGCACAAGCGAATCGTGGCGCACTATCGCCGGCAGTGCAGCGGCGAGTGGTTGAAATTGGTTGGGGAGGAGTACGCTCGCCGGCACCTGGCATATCACCTGTATCACGCGGGCGATGGTGAGGCGTTGTACGAATTGGTGACGGGCAGCAGTGCTTGGGCCGAGGCGCGCTACGAGATCGAGGAAAGCTACGCCGGCTACCTGGCTGACCTGGAGTTGGCCTGGCAGTGGGCGGAGAGCGAAGGGGCTTGGGATATTGGCCGCCAGGTGCGCTGCGCGCTGGTGGCCAGCAGCCTCGGCTCACTTGGGAAGGGCGTCGAGCCGTGGCTGGTGGCGCGGCTGGTGGCAAGCGGAATATGGAGCGCGGCGCGGGCGCTGGCTTACGTCCAGGCCATAGAGGATGAGCAGGGGCGATCTGATGGCCTGGTGCGTCTCGCGCCGTTCTTGTCGGAGGGATTGGCTGTCCAGGCGTTGGCGATGGCGCGCGAGATGCGCGATACCGGGCGCCGCGCGCGTGCTTTGGGCGAGCTGATCGAGCGCGTGCCCGCCGAACAAAGGCTTGAGGTGGCCGGTGAGGTGTTGGCCGCGATGCAGACGATTGTCGATCGAGAGATGGCCAGTCCAGGGATGGGTTATCGAGCGATTGGCGGTGGACAGCCGCAAATACAAGTGTTGGGCGAATTGGTGGGTTATCTGCCCGGCGACCTGCGTGACAAAGCGGCGCCCGAGGTGTTGAAGGTGGTGCGCGAGAAAGGGACACCTGTCACGCGGGCGTGGGTGTTAGGGCGGCTGGCAAAGCGTTTGAACTCAGGTGACCTCGTGGATGAGGCCTTGGCGGCAGCGCGAGAGCCCGATAATCGTACTGAGCGCGTGCAGGCGTTGAGTGATCTGGCGGACCACGTGCCGGCCGGGCTGCAAGAGCAGATCATCCGTGAAGCGTTGGCCGTCGCGCAGAAGGGGGGAGGCTTGAGTTGGCGCGCCGGGCCGTTGGTGACGGTCGTCCGGCATATGCCGAAGCAGCTCAAGGCCGAGCTGCTGCCCGGTGTGTTGGCCAGGGTGCGGAAGATGCAGGATAGGTTCGATCGCGCTGATGCGTTGTGCGCGCTGGCGTGTCACATGCCGCCCGATGCGCCGGTTGAGGGCGATACGCCGCTTGAGGTGGCACGCCAGGCATGGGAGTTGGTGGACAAGCTGTCTTTCGAGTATCGTTACTTTGAGGGATGGGGGGAGATGGTGAGCTGCTTGCCGGCCGATTTGAAAGTCAAGGCGTTGGCGGCGGCGCGGAGGCTGCCAAATGTCTTGGAGCGGGTGAAGGCTTTGGCGGACATAGCCTGGTATTGGCCAGGCGAGCTGGCGGGTGCGACGAGCCGCTCGCTGCTGGCGGAGGCGTTGGCGGAGGCTCGGAGCATTGGCGATCACTGGGCGTCGGTACAGTCTGTGTGTGCTTTGTCAGAGCACGTGCCGGACGAGTTGCAGGCAGCGTTGGCGAACCGGGCGTTGGCGGCGGCGCGACAGGTCGCGGATGAGAAAAAGCGGGTGGATGCCTTGTGCCAGGTGGCGGCTCAATGGCCGGCAGTCCTGGGGCGCGACATACTGCTCGAAGCATTGGCTGTGGCGCGTGGGCTGGATGCCGGCCTGCGTTGGAAGGTGTGTCAAGAGGTGATAGACCGTTTGCCGGCTGAGGACAAGGCGCCCGCTGCGCGCGAGATGTTGGCTGATGCCGTTGAGGCGAGAGATGATTATCTGCGAGGGCGGGACCTGGCTTGGGATGTGGAAACTGTTCCCGATGCGGAAGCTGATGCGATGTGGGATATGCTCAGCGGTTATGAGTTGGCGATGGTCTTGCCCCTGGCGGAGCACTTGCCGGATGAGGAGAAAGCCGAG
>JAFGFO010000063.1 GCA_016931085.1 Thermoflexales bacterium | reverse complement strand
TTCCCGGCAGCCCGTGCAGGCGGTCTCGCCCTTCGAAGAGCGGGCGGGCCTCGTCTGCCTGGCACAAATCGCATGGGACGTGTTCGAGCTCCATACTCATTTCAGGACGTACAATTCCAATTTCATGCCGTAAAAAGCGGGCGTGGGCTGCGAATCCGCATGCGCCTTGATCCAGGCCTGGATAAAGCCACTGGGGTCCCAATAGGCCGGGTAGTAGTTCACCAACCACACGCGCTTGTGATTTTGGGCCAGCTCGCCCAACTGCTTATCGATCTCCTCGGCTGTCGCCGGCTGCCCTTCGCGCGGCCCCTTTTCCACCTGCCACAGCATGGGAAAGCCGACCTGCGGGAACGAGTCATCCAGGTAAAAGGCCGTGCTGACGCTGGCCGACCCGGCATTGTAATAGATCACGTCGCCGGCTTGCCAGTTAGCCGCGATGTGCTGGGACATTTCACGCCATTGGGGTTTTACCTTGACGAAATAGCTCTCGTAAAGGGGGACCAGCGTCAAGGCCACCACCAGGAGAAGGCTTGCGGCGGCCAGCCGCCGCCCCCCCTGGCACATGCCCCAACCCGCCACCATCAACAAAGCGGGCAGGACGATCAACAATTGCTTGTCCTGGTAGACTGACCTTTGGAGTGATACCCCCACCAACAGCAGGCCCGGCCCGAGCAGGTAGACGGCGGGGAAGAAGACCCGCCTGGCCGCAGGCGACCGGGCCAAGCCTTTCCAGGCAGCATACGCCAATGTGGCGAGCAGCCCGCCGCTCACGAGCGAGAGCCTTAGAATGCTCCAGGCATCTCCTGTCCAATCCGCGCCGAATCCCAGGTAGACCAGGCTTTGCCTGATCGCCGCCCAGGTGGGCTTGGGAATCCACGGTGTGTCCAGGTCGACTTGCGAGCGCCAGGTGGGTACCCAGGGCAAAAACGCCAGCGCCACACACGCCTGGGCGCCCATCCAAAGCGCCAGCTTACGGTAGTCCTTGCGCAGGATGAAGAGCAGGGGGAAGGCCAGGTTGCCGGCCACCAGCACAAAAGCGGCGCAGTAATGCGTGTAGAGCGCGGCTGTGCTGGCCAGCACGTGTCCGGCCAGCCAGAGGATGTGTCTGCCCTGGGACCAGTGCCAGGCCAGGTAAAACGACAGGGTGCACAGCAAGACCAGCAAAGAATACATCCGGACTTCTTGAGAATACCAGATGTGAGCGGGCGAGATCGCCAGTAAGAAAGCGCTCACCAACGCCGGCTGCGGCCCCAACACGTCGCGCGCCAGGCGATAGACCAGCCAGATGGTGGCCACACCCCAAATGAGCGGGAACAAGCGGATGAAGAACAAGCTGTCGCTGATCTGCATCCAATAGTGAAGCGCAAAAAAGTACAAGGGGGGGTGCAGCCGCAGCGTCAAGCTTTGTAAAATGCCGGCCGGCGTGCTCTGGGCAATCACCATGCCGGATGATTCATCTATCCACAAGCCGTAGCGCATCAAGCCATACAGACGCAGCGCCAGGCCAAGGCCGAGGATGCCCAACGCGGGCCAGTTGGGATGGGCCAGCCAGGGCCGGCCAGGTTGGCTAGATTGATCCGCTTGTGTGGGGTGTGTTGGGTTCATGTCGAAGGTGTCTCTCCAGGTTCTTGAACGCGGGCGAGCTGGCTGATATCGGACAATTGGAGGCCTTCCCTGAATAAAAAGACATAACCCAGGCCCAAGGGCAACAGGCGCACGAGTCGCAGGAGAAGCGCGAAGGACAGGGCCGGCTCGGCCGGCACGCTAAAGACGGCCAGGGTGCTGACGGCCAGAAACTCTAAGGTGCCCACTCGTCCCGGCAAGCTGGGGACCAGCGCGCCCAGGATAATCACGACCGCCAGCAAGAGATACGCCTGGGGGGGGACGGCCAATCCCAAGGCCTGGCCGATGAAGAAGAAGGCCAGCGCCAAAACGAGCCAGGCCAGGATGGACAAGAGGGCGGCCCACAAGCTGTCGCCGCCTCGCTGCCATAAGACAAGCCCCTCTGTAAAAGAGCGCCACAGGCGCTCGGCCAGCCGGGCGGCCGGCGGCAGGACCCGCCCCACCAGGCTGTGGATCGCCCAGTTGGCCAGTTTCTCGTAGCGGACCAAGAGAACAAGCCCCAGGCAGCCCACCACGAGCGCCGCTCCAGCCGCCAGGCCGGCCAGCTTGATCCAGGCCGGCAGGGACTGGCCCAACGAGATGGCGAACAAGAGCAGGACGAGCGACGCGACGTCGAACAATCGCTCGACCACGATGCTGGCCAGGGTGGCGCTTTTGCTGATGGCCTGCCGCCGGCCTACGATGTAGGCCCGCACCAGGTCGCCGGCGTTGGCCGTCAGGGCAAAGTTGGAAAAATAACCGATCAGAAAGCCGGAAAATAATTCGCTGAAGGGCAGTTTTTTTCCCAGCGGCCCCAGCAGGTATTTCCAACGCAGGGTCCTCACGCCAAATGAGCCAAGCTGCACCAGGGCGGCCGGCAAGAGGTAGATATAGTTCGCCGAGCGAAGGGCCAGCCGCATTTCGCTCAACTTGATGGACCTGAGGACCAGGATCAGCAAGACCAGGCCAATCACAGGCCCGACCAGCACGCGCAGTTTCTTTAGACCGTTTTGCACCTTACCCTTACCTTCACCCAAGATATCCCAACGCCCTCAGCCGTTCCTCAACCTCGCGGGCTTCTTCCTCCGAATAGTCTTGCTCGGCCACGCCCCGCTGAGAAACGGCCGGGCCTGGGATCACCTCGTGTTCGGACAAAAAGTCCGTTTCGAAGGCCTGCCTCAACACCTGCCCGTCCATGTCGACCGGCACGGGCAGCCCTAAGGCGAACAAGAGGGTGGGGGCGAGATCGATGATCTTGGCTCCCTCCAGGTGAGTGCCGGCCTCGATAGCCGGGCCGGCCATCATGACCACCCCGTTGGGGCGGTGGTGGCCCCACAGCCCATCGATGGGCTCGACCAGGCGATTAGAGCCAAAGTCGGCGTGCCCGAAAGCCATATATTCCAGGCCGCGCGAGAGCAAGATGACGTCGGGCAGGCGCTCCATGTAGGGGCCGGTGTACAACTCTTCGCGGCGGTAGGCGTGGTCGATCAGGCGTTCGCCCGTGCGAGGGTCACACAGCGCCTGCGCTTCCCGAATGATCCGCTCGCGCAAGGCCTCGTACGGCGCCCCCGGCTGGACGATACCCTGGGGGCGCTTGCCGGCCAGGTTGAGGTAGACCTGGCCGAAACTGCCCACCGAGTAAGCCTGGGTCCTCGACCAATCCACGTCGGCAAAGGAGATGAACAGGCGGTTCAGCCAGCCGGCTCCCTGCTGAAAACGGACGCGCTTGCGCAAGCGGGCCAGCCCCACCGCCTTGGCCAGCCGGAAGACTCGCAGCGGCGTAAAGCCCAGCTTGAACAGCAGCAGCTTGA
>JAFGFO010000062.1 GCA_016931085.1 Thermoflexales bacterium | reverse complement strand
CGTGGAAAACGCCCAATGACGACTCGATCGTGATACAGACAGCGTGTGAAATTTTTAAGGTTCGAAAAATTAGTCTAAACTTCAAATTAGCATAACTTGCAAGTTTTTGCAAGTCCCCCACGAAGACTATTGCGAATTGATCGCAGTCGTCTTCGTGGGGGACTTTTCGTTTTAACTCCCCACCCAATGGTAATCGCCCGGTGCGACGAGGGTCCCACCGGTCATATATCCATTCACAGGAGGTTATGCTATGAGACGAATAAAGCGCAGCGCTTTTCGCAACGATTCACCGTTCGCCACCTGGCTGATCGACCAGGTGAAAGCACGCGACAAGACACTGGCCGAACTCGGCCACCGCGCCGGCCTGTCCACCGGCACCCTGCGCGGCATCGTGGTCACACCCAACCGCCAACCCACCGTCGACACTTGCCTGCGCCTGGCACGCGCCCTCAATGTCCCTTACGAAAAGGTGCTGGCCGTGGCCGGGCTAAGCCCCACCCTACCCGACAGTCTCGACATGCTCGACCCCGACCGCATCGAGCTCATGCAGCTCTACGACGAGCTGCCCCAACCCGCCCGGCGCACGCTCGTGAACACCGCTAAAGTCATGTCCGACTATTTGTGCTCTGTCTGAGGAGGTTCCCCATGTCAAACCATTCGATTGTTTTTGCTGGCATCGACGTCGGTTTTGGTTTCACCAAGATCATTGTCATTCTCAACGGCCGTCTGCGCACATTCACCTTCCCCTCGGTGCTCGGCCTGGCCGAAAGCACGGTCGAGTTCAACGTCGCCGGCGGCTCGCGGCGCAAACCGTCGACGGCCACCTTCAAAGGCACGCCCTACTTTTACGGCGACGATGCCGTCTTGCAATCCCGCGTCACCACCGGACGCCAGGACCGCGACCGCATCGGCAGCGACGAGGAGCTGCTGCTGGCCCTGATCGCGTTGGCGCGCCTGAACATCACCCGCGCCCACATCGTCACCGGCTTGCCCGTGGCCTGGCTGCGCGACAAGGACAAGCTGATCCGCGCCTGGAGCGGCACCCACCAGATCGCCCTTGGCAAGCGTGAGATGAGCATCAGCATCGAGAACGTCACCGTCATCCCGCAGCCGCTCGGCGGCTACTACTCGTGGGCGCTCGACAACGCCGGCCAGCCCGCCCAATCCAAAGAGATGCTCAACGGCGCGCTGGGCCTGCTCGACATCGGCTGGAACACGTCCGACCTCACCGGCCTGCGGGCCATTCGCCCGGTTCAGCAATGGTGCGGCGGCGAGCAGGTCGGCATGCGCCGGGTCATCGAGATCATTGACGCACGCCTGCGCGCCGAACGCGGCATTACGCGCCGGCCTCACGAGCTGGACGCTGCGCTGCGGGACGGCCAGGCTATCGCAGTCTATGGCCAGCCGGTGGATGTGTCCGACATCGCCCGCCAGGCCCGGACGCTGGTAGCCGCCGACATCCAGGCCGCCGCTACGCGCCTGTGGGGCAGTGCGGACGCCTTCGATCGCGTGCTGATCTTTGGCGGCGGTGCGGCCGGGCTGTCCGGCGAGCTGCGCAAAGCCTTCCCACACAACGGGGTGCTGCTGCCGCAGCCCGAGCTGGCCAATGCTATCGGCTTTGCGCGCCTGGCGATGCGGCAAGCAACAGAAAGCCAGCCCAAGGCCGAATTCTTGTCAGACACAAAATGAGTCAACAAATTCTTGTCAGACACAAATTCAACCGAGGCCGCCCGAAGCTCAAAGTGCAGAGCGACGAGCGCATTGTCGTCCGCTTGCGCTACGGCATTGACGACGATTTGATCGCCAAGATCGAGCACATTCCGCCGCGCCAACGCTCGGCCTGGCTCCGCGCCGTGCTGCGCGGCGCGCCGGCTGACTCAATCCCATCTAACGATGCCGCGCTCGACCCGGCCGTCAATGCCTCGCTCGACGCGTTGATCGACGCCGATTGGTGACAAGGGGGATTCTATGCGACTATCTGTGATGACCAATGTTTCACTGGCTCTGGCCCTGGCCGCCTTGCTGGCCCTGGCCTCGTGCAATGTCACACTCGACGGGCGCGGCCTGAACGTGCGCGACCCGGTACGCGACGCGCAGGCTACGAGGGTGGCCCAGGCTGCTCACGATGAGGCGGCCCGGCGCGCCGTCGACCGCCAAATCCTCGAAGCCCAACGCGACCAGGTCCGCGCCGAGGCCCAGGCCGCGCAGAACGCCGTGCCGGCCACTACGCTGCGTAACGTGTTGATCTCCACCGGGATCGGCGCCGGCGCTCTCGTGTTGGCTGTGGGCAGCGCCTTCGCCGTCGTCGCCCTGCTCAACAAGCGCGCCACGTCGGTCTATCCTAACGGCGCCGGCCAATATCCAATCATCGCCCGGCGCGGCTTTGGCTGGATCACTTATCACGACCCCAATCGAGGCCTCGGCCCGGCCGCCGTCTATCGCACGCCGACGCTGCTCGACGTGGTAGCCACCACCATTGTCGCCATTCGCAGCGGCAAGCCACCGGCGCTCACAGCACCTGCGGCAGACTTTCCGCCCACCGCCGACACCGGCACGATGGCCCAGATCGCCAGCCAGGCCCAGGCAGTCGGACTGATGGCGGCCGCCACGCGCAACCAAGAGCCTAATCAACAGGTGCGCCGCCTGGCTGAGACGGTAGCGCGCTCGACACTGGGCACACCGACGGCCGCCTCACGCCTGCCGGGCGAGATCAAGCTGATCGACGACCCAGAGCAAATCGCGGCGATGCAAGAAATGTTCGCGCTCGAAGCGCCTGACGGAGTTGTGCTATGACAAAGCGATGGGCTATCCCGATTACAGGAAGCGTCCTGGCGCTCTGCATATCCCTGGCAGTGACCGCCTCGCCGACCACTGCCATGATTCAACCCACGCCGGACCTGCTTGGCGCACTGGCCACGCAGCAAGTCATCAGCGTCCAGGCCACGTTGGACGCGCGCCAGGCTGCCTTGACTGCCGCGCATGCCAATGCCGGCGCTGCTGCCGCAGCCGCCGTTGCGCAGCAGGCCGCCGCCAACGCTCGCGCACAGGCCGCAGCGCAAGCCGCAGCAGCCGCCGAGCAGGCTGCCGCAGCCACCCAGCAAGCGCTCCAGCGCCAGGCTCAACTGGCCGCCGCCCAATCCACGTTGGACGCGGCCATCCTGCAGGCGACCATTGCGGCTCAACAAACGCGCACGGCACTCGAGGTCGAGCAGACACGAGCAGCCATCGAAGCGAACCAACGCCAACAGGACACCACCGCCACCGCCGAGGCCAGGGACGCACAGGTCGCCGCCACATCCATGGCCATCGACGTTGCCGCCACCGTTACCTATGAAGCACTCGGCACGCAACGGGCACAACAAACACAAGCCGTGATCTTGGCTGCCCAGGTCATGCTCCTTGCCCTCTTGGCAGCCCTGGCCGTCTTGGCCTGGCGACTGGCTGCCAAGGCTCTCTCTGGGATCTCGCGTGCCCCCTGCCCCACGCCGCCCGCCAGTGGCAACAGCAGCGAGCACGTCGTGATCGAAGGTCATTTCGCAGCCGCCCAAGCCGCCGTGCCGGTCGCCGGGCTGCTGCCCGCTCCAGGCGCGCCGCGCGTGCCGGCCGTCAACGTCGTCGCCGACCCCGACCCGCGCGTGGTCGAGGCGCTGAACGAGCTGTTCGACCCCGGCGAGTGGTATCCGTTCCAGGCAGAGCAAGAGGTGTAACGATGCAAAGTCAAAACAGAAACTTGCCCGTCCCACTCCCCAGCGAGGTACGCACCACCGGCGTCAAGATACTGAGATCGCTTGACCAGCAGGGCTTTGTCCATCAAAATGGCGATGGCTCCACCTTTTCCATCGGCTTTTCCGCCATCCATCTCTACGGCGACAGCCTGGCCGGCTTTGAGGTCGACGCCGAGCGCATGTGGCACCTTTCGGTGGCCGATCTGGCCAAGGCCGGGGTAGTCACCCAGATCAGCGCGGCCATCCGCAAGCCCGTCCGCGCCATCCACCAGCCTCACCGGGGGTTCTTGTTTCTCGTCCAACTCAAGCCCCCGCCACAAGTGCGCCTGCCTCGCAGCGTCCCGCTCGACTTGGGCCAGCGCCCCCCAGGCTCACTGATGGTGCCACTGGGTATCGGGCGCACCGGGCCAGCCTGGCGCAGCCTGCCTCAACTCGGCCACATCCTCGTCGGCGGCGCAACCGGCTCCGGCAAGTCCAACTGGCTGCAATGCCTGCTCGTCGCCTTGCTGACGTGCGCCACGCCTGACCAACTCCGCCTGGTGATGGTCGATCCCAAGCTGGTCGAGTTCGCGCCCTGGGCCAACGCGCCTCACCTGCTCCGGCCGGTAGCTCACAGCCTGAAAGAAGCTACACTGGCCGTGCAGGACTTGTTCAAAGAAGTGGATCGCCGCCTGGAGCTGTTCACAGCAGCGCAAGTGCGCGACCTGGCAGGCTACAACCGGACGGCTCGCACCCCCCTGCCCGTCATCTTGCTCTTGGTGGACGAGTTCCTCGACCTGGCCGTGGAAGGCGGCGCCAACAGTCCCTTCTACACCACCCTCACCCGCCACGCCAACCGCGCCCGCGCCGCCGGGGTCAAGATGGTGCTGTCGGCCACCACGCCCAAGGCCGAAGTGATGAACACCTCTCTGCGCAACGCCTGCACCACTCGCCTGGCCTTTCGCTGCAACGAGGCCGGTCAATCACGCGTGATCCTGGAAACATCGGGCGCCGAAAAGCTGCCGCCCACCAGTCCCGGCCGCTTCCTGGCGCGCCTGCCCGACCTGCCCGGCCTGCGCGAGCTGCAAGCCTGGCACGTGGACGACAAGGCTTTGGCCGCCGCCGCAGCGTCTGTGCGCGGCCAGGCGACAGAGGCTGCCCCCTCTCAACCCGTGTTCACCAAGGATGAGCTGGCCGTTGCCGAGGTGCTGCTCAAGCCCGTCCAAGACGAGGGGCTGGATGGGATGTTCAGCGTGAGATCGTTGGCGATCAAGCTGCAAGGTCGAGTGTCCTATCGCCATGTCGCCAACATCGGCCAGCAGTGGGAAGCGCGCGGGTGGTTAGGAGAGCAACTCTCGCCCACTTCTGGCCGCCCGGTCACCGGCGAATTTCGCCGTGTTGCCGCATCAGCAGGGGTAGGATAGAGCCAGTAGGAGTGATAACGCGATAACGCCGGTCACACACCGGTAAAGCGATAACACACTGGTAACACAATGGAGAAACGAATGGTTTACCTGTTACATTTCGACAAGCCTTACCGCCACGCCCGGCACTATCTTGGCTCGGCGGATGATCTGAACGCCCGCCTGGCGCGCCACGCTTCCGGCAACGGCGCCCGGCTGGTTGAGGTGATCAACCAAGCCGGCATCACCTGGCAACTGGCGCGCACATGGCAAGGCGGGCGCGACCTGGAGCGGGCGCTCAAGCGCCGCAAGAACACGCCCACGCTCTGCCCGCTGTGCAATCCCGGCGCGCTGCGGCGCGCTGTGCAGAAGTAATCGATGGCTAAACGCAAATCGCCTGACAAGCGTCTGCCGGTCGTGCGCGGCTACACCCGCAACACCGGCTACGTCAAGCTGTGGCGCGAGATGTACACCTGCTACGGCCGCCGCCTCGGCCTCGAGGCTATCGCCCTATGGGCCTTTTTGCGCGATCACGTCAACCGCGCCAACGGCCTGGCCTGGCCCGGCTACCGCCTCATCCAGGAGACTTTTGGCGTCTCGCGCCGCGATTCCATAAAACTGCTTGTCGCCAGTCTCGAAGCCGCCGGCCTGGTCGAGACCTCTCGCGCCGTCAAGGCTATCCCAGATCCACGCGAGCGCCGCGAGCTGGGCATCAACGACCGAAGCAACGTCTACGTGGTCCACGACCCACCCGCCAGCGCCGAGTTCGCCACCCTCACCCACGGGCGTGAATGTAAGCCCTGCCCCTTCTTGGAGCGCTGCAAAAGCGGCCAGGCACTGGTCGAGGGGGGTGGTCACAAAATGCAACCACCCCCACCCCAGGGCGAAGCCTCGCCCGAGGGTGGTTGCAAAATGCAACCACCGGTGGTTGCAGATTGCAACCATAACAAACATGATGTTGTTGTTGTAGCCGGCGCGCTCGATCAAGCCACAAGTGACCTTAGCGAGCGCATGACCCGTCTCAAAGTCGCCGAGCAGCAGCAACAGCGCCTGCTCCAGCAGTTCACTCGCGAGTACCTTCTTCAAAAACTCGCCATGGTCGAGCACAAGTTCGAGGCCGGCGACCTATCCAACCCGGCCGGCTGGTTCATCCGCGCCTGCCAGGAAGACTGGCTGCCCGCACCGGAAGCGCCGCCCAGCAAGAGCAAAAAGCGAAAAGGATGGGATGACGAACCACCCGAGTGCACCAAGCACTACTACTAGGGCAGGTGAAGACGATCGCAAGTACCAAACGGGCAGGCTTGTAGCCGCCCTGTTCGAAAAAGGAGATGCTTATGACAGCTCAAAACCAGCGCCCAATCAACAAGGCGGACGCCCACTTGCCGCCCCACAGCCTCGAAGCCGAGGAGGCCGTGCTCGGCTCGATCCTGATCGATCCGACCGCGCTCGACCAGGCCGGCGCACACCTCAGCCAGCCGGGCGACTTTTACCTCGTCAAGCACGGCTGGATCTGGGACACGATGCACACCCTGCACAAGCGCCGCGACCCCATCGACTTTCTCACTGTGTGCGAGGAGCTCGACCGCCGCGGCCAACTGGCCGACGCCGGCGACCAGGCCTACCTGTCGCACTTGATCGGCAGCGTGCCGACCGCCATTCACGCCGAAGGCTACGCCCGCATCGTCGCCGACACGGCGCGCCGGCGCAGGCTGATCCAGGCCGCTGGCGACATCGTCCAACTGGCCTACGCCGAGGATCTCGACATCGATCAAGTCGAGGCCGACGCACTGCGCTTGCTGTGCACTATACAGCCCGGCAACGGCAAGATGCTCACCGCCAGGCACGTCGCCGGCGAGGTGCTCGACATGGTCTCGACCTGGGCCGAGAACCCCCTCAAGCCCGGCCAGGTGCGCGGCCTGTCTACCGGCTTTAGCGCCATCGACCGTACCCTGGGCGGCATGGCGCGCGATACGCTCATCATCCTGGCCGGCCGCCCCGGCATGGGCAAATCGGCCCTGGCCTTCAACATCGCCGAGAACGTCGCGCGCCAGGGCAAGCACGTGGCCGTCTTTTCGCTCGAGATGAGCCGGCGAAAAGTCGTCGCGCGCCTGGCCTGCGGCCGCGCCCGCGTCAACTGGCTGCGCGTGCAGCAGGGCCTCACAGACGGCCAAGATCTGACCCGCTTGATGGCCGCCATCGGCGAGCTGGGCGAGCTGCCCCTGGCCATCTCGGACGCCACCGACCTCACCACCGCCCAGGTGCGCGCCGAGGTCGCCCGCCTGCACGCCAAGAAGCCCCTGTCGTTGGTCGTGCTGGATCACATCGGCTTGCTGGCCGACCAGGATGACAACGAGGTGCGCCGCCTGGGCAAGATCACCTGGGCCCTCAAGCGGGTGGCCAAGGATTTCGGACTGCCGGTCCTGGCCCTGGCCCAGCTCAACCGGAGCGTGGAAAGCCGCGACAACAAGCGCCCCAAGCTGGGCGACTTGCGCGAATCGGGCAAGATCGAGGAGAACGCCGACGTGGTGCTGATGATGTACCGCGAAAAGTACTACAAGCCGGACGCCCAAGACGTGGTCGAGATCATCGCTCGCAAGAATCGCGACGGCGAAACCCACGCCAACGCGCACCTGCGCTTCGTGGAAGAGTATGCCAGGTTCTACGACGTTGCCGAGGGTGAATAAGGCGGTCGAAGCGACGCCAGATCCGTAGGGTTTGCAGCAGTTTTATGCGCTTGCGGACAGCGCAAAAACTGCGAGATGACAAATCTATCAATAGTGTCCGTTAGCAAAAACACATAAAGGAGAGAAAAACAATGAACGAGAACGCTTTACTCACACTGGCCCAGCAAAGGCTGAGCCAATTTCCCCAAGCAGGAGCGACGGGCGAGGGCCAAGCCTTCAAACCGTACGATCCCCACTTTTTACAAGGGCAACTGGACAAGGTGCGGGCGAAAAAGCCGGACCAGGTGCACGTCTACATCGACACGCTCGCCAACACCTACTCGCCAAGCGAATGCTTGAGCATCCTGGCCCAAACCCGCTATCCCGTGCAGAGCTTGTTGCGCAAAATCATTGACAATTCCGGCAGGTTGCGCTCGCCCGCCGAGTACGCGGTCTTTACCCTGCGCCTGGCCGCCGCCCACCTGCTGTCAGCCGAGTGGGACCCAGAGTGCGCCTGGTGGACCCAAGCGGAGGATCAAGCCGGCAGCGAGGCATAGTGGACTCGCCGCGCCTGGCCAAGCCTACTATGGGAAACGCCTGCGCCGGCAGCGGCAATGGCTTTGCCCAAGTTTCCGGCAAAAGCTTGCACAAAGGGGCTGCCCGCCCCGAAAACAGGGTGGGCAGCCCCCACAGGCGAGGAAAAACAGCCGGCGAGCCAGGTCCAAAAGTACCTCGCCGGGTTTTTGAGGAAAAAACGGGAGATTATGGGCTGTTGGGCCATTGCCCCACATTGGGCAGCAAATGCCCTCAAAATCGCTTGTTTTCCGCCATTTTCGCGGCCATTATGGGCCAAAATAGGGCTGACGCCCCACCACAACCTGGCGGCGGCGCCGGCCCGTTCGAAAATTGTTCGACCCTATTGGATTAAATTAACATGTACACGTGCAGGAGGAAGCATGTCATACATCACAGACACCACACAGCGGGTGATCCAGGTCATCCCGCCCACAGCCAACGAGCACGACGCCCAGGTGGTCGAAACGCTGCTGGCCTCGATGGCCGTGGACGAAACGTTCAGCCTGGAAATCGGAGCCACCGCCGACGATCGCAAGTTCATGGTACGCGGTCCAACGCCCACGCTCGATCACATTGCCCGCCAATTGCAATCGGCCTACGGCCAGGTCGAAATCGAAGAGCTGGCCCCGGCCAACGACCCGGCGGTCTTGATCGCAGGCAAGCTGGGATCGGACGCGCTGGCCTGCGGGCAACTGCGCCTGAACCGGCCCTTTTACTACCCGCTGCGCACCTACGCCGAGTTCGAAGCTGGCGATCCCATCACGGCCGTCCTGGGCGGCTTCTACGGCCTCAAGCCGGGCGAGGTCGCACTGGCGCAAATCGCGCTATCCCCCGCCCCAGATGGGTGGGCCGACCATTTCCAAAGGCCAACCATGACGCCCCAGGCGCAGCGCATGACGTTTACCGGCCAGCTCATCCCGGCCACCTTCACCGCTGGCATCACTTGCCTGGCTATAGCCGCCGCGATGCTCCTGGCCTTTCGCCACTCGTGGTTTCTGCAAGGGCTGGTGTGGCTGGGCTTGGTGGGCGTGCTGTACGTCCTGGTCAAGGCAGGAATGTGGGCCAACGAGCAGATCAACATCGACCCCGAGGTGACCAGGCGCAAGACCAGCGGCACCGGCTTTCACGCCGACATCCGCCTGTGGGCGCTGTCGGACACGCCCGACAATGCCCAACAATTACTGGTGCGCCTGGCCGGCGTCTACCGCTTGTTCAACACCGCCGAGGGCAACCGGCTCAAGCTCGACGCCAGGCTCGACCCGCCGCCCGGCCATGCCATCCGCACGCCGCACGAGCTGGCGCTGTCGAAAGCCGCCCGCTCCATGATCTTGAACTCGACCGAGCTGGCCGGTATGTGGCACCTGCCCATGGGTGAAACGCCCCAGGTCAAGAGCGCGATGTTCCGCAAGTTCCTACCCATCCCCTCGATGGTGACCGGCCCCGGCGCGGCGCCGCTCGGCTATTCGCTCAAGGACGGGCAGACCGTCCCCGTATCACTTTCAGTCCGGGCGGCCAACAGCAACCTCGTTGTCGTCGGCAAGACGCAGAAGGGCAAGTCGACCCTGATGGGCCACCTGGCCGCCAGCGTCATGGACAAACCCGGCCACGCTCTGCTCGTCATCGCGCCCCACCGCGACCTGGCGGACTGGCTGTGTCAGCTCGTGCCGGAGCACAGGGTAGACGACGTCGTCTTGATCGATCTCTCCAACCCGCTCCAGGTAGCCGGCCTCAACTTGCTCGACGCCCACTTTGGAGTCGGACCGGACAAGTTGGTCAACGATATCATGGCCATGGGACAAGAGATCTGGACCGACAACTGGGGGCCGCGCATGGAAGCCGCCTTTGTGTACGCCGCCAAGACGCTCAGCCTGGCCAACAAGCCCCTCAAGCCCGAAGATCAGCTCACTTTGCTCGAAATCCCTTACCTGTTCTCACACTATGCCTTCACGGACAGCTTGCTGGTTCACTATGTCCAAGATCCCGATGTTCGCGACTGGTGGGGGCGCTTCCGCCGCTACACCCCGGCCTTCCAAGAGCAAAACATCAGTCCCGTGCTCACCAAGGTGTCCAAGTTCGCCCGCACGGCCGCCGCCTGCCACATGATCGGCCAATCCAAGTCGACGGTCGACTTTCGGCAGGCGATTGCCCAGGGCAAGATCGTGCTTGTCAATACCGCCTCCGGCGAAATCGGCACCGACATCAGCGGCTTTTTGGGCGCCGTCATCCTCAATCACGCCAACGCCATCGTCCGCGAGCAAATCGCCCTCGACCGCCCCGATCGCGCCCGCGTCACGGTCGTCATCGACGAGTTCCAGTCCATCCCCGGCGTCAACTACTCGGCCTTGCTGGCCGAGCTGCTCAAGATGGGCGCCAACTTTGTCCTGGGCACCCAGTCGCTGACGCAACTGGACCGCATTGACCCCCAGTTGAAGGGAGCCGTCTTTGCCAACGTGGACACGACGGCCGTGTTCCAGTGCAGCGGCGAGGATGCCCAATACCTATACTATGAGCTTGACGGCAAGGTGGAATTCACCGACCTCACCAACCTCGACCCGCATCGCTGCTACGTCAAGACGGTCGACGAAGCCGGACGGCGGCTGCCGGTCTTTGATATCGTGGTCACAGACCCGGCCAGCCGGCCGGCGTCATCCGATGTGGCGGCCCGCATCCGGGCCGGTGTCACCCGCTACACCACCTCGGCCTCCCAGGTGCAGACGATCATGACCGCGCGCCGGCAAAGGTGGTACCCTCCTGACTCGACCGAGCAAGCCGCCCAAGCCGTTGTGCAGTGCGTGGCGCAAGAGCACAGCGGTGAAGACGTTTTCGACCAGTATCGCCGGGTCTTGACTGAGAGCAATCTCAGCTCGCCCCAGAATGCCAAGGGGCACAAGTAGGCCATGCCGGACAAGCCAAGCGACGACATGCCTGGGATCGAGCGAATCCGGCAAATCGTCAGCCTGCATCCCTGGATTGACGCCAGGCAGGCAGCCATTCTGTCCGGCTATTCGCGCCGCTACGCCGACCGCTGCCTGGCGCGGCTCATTGCCCAGGGCGCGGTGCAGACCTGCCGCACCTTTGGCCTGTGCACGTCCGGCAAGCTGTACGCGCCGGCCGGGCGGGTGATCCAACTGGCCAACGGTCTCACCGGGCAGGACATGGCCAGGGCGCTGCTGCACATCGAAGCCTTGTGGGGCACGCGCAATCTGCTGGCGATCCTCGCGGGTGGCGACCAAGTCGAGTCTCAAAGCGGTGATCCGGCCAGGCAATGCGCTTACCGGGGCCGGTTGCTTTGGTCAGCCTCGCCCGCCAAGGTGCGCTATCTCAACGCGCGAGGCAAGCCCGTCACGCTGCGCCTGCCGGCCCAGGGCATCGTCGCCCAAGACGGCCGCTTCATCCCCTTTGTGATCGAGTGGGACCTGGGCGAGATCGTGCTGGAGGGCCTGGCGCAGCGCTTTGCCGGCCTGTGCCGCTGGAGCCAATCGGCCGAGTACCGCGGCTACCAGGAGCGCTTCCCGGTCATCGTGATGGTGACGGTCAACGAGCGCCGGATGTGGCAGTTGTTGTGGCTGTGGCAGTGCACACGCACGCGATATCACGCCCCGCCCCTGCCCTTTTACATCGGCGTGTGGCGCGAGATCGTCGAGGAACGCCCCGACGCCTGGCACAGCGCTGGTAGCGGGGTCAGCCGGGTGACGCTTTTCCAGGGGGCAAGGGCAGCCTGGCCCGCCTGGCGCCCCGCCCCTATGGTGCAAGTCAAGCCTTCCAGGCGCTCGGCCAGAGATGCGCTGGTACAGGTACACCTGGGCATACCCAGCCGCCAGGCACGCGGGGTGCTGCGCTGTGTGGCCGCCTGGCCGCTGTTGACCAGCGACGAGGTGGCCGCCGTGCTGAACCTGCACCTGCGCGAGGCGCAGATCTCGCTCAAGGGCCTGCGCGAGCTGGGCCTGATCGAGATCTTCCCGCTTGAGGGGCGGCTGGGCTACACGCTCTCCCCCACCGGCATCCAGGTGTTGGCTGCCGCCAATGGCCTGTCGCCGGCCCAGTACGCGCGCTGGCGCTATTGGCCCATCGCCAAGCATTGCCGCCCGCTGCGGCTCAACCTGCCGGTCCTGGTCACCTGCCTGGGGCACACCCGCGCCGTGCGGGCGTTCTTTGTCAGCCTGGCGCGCCATGCCAGGCGCTGCCGCCAGGAGTTGGCGCTCGACCACGCCCTCGTCGCCTGGGACGAGACCGAGTCCCGCAGGTCTTATCTCTACCGTGGCCGCCGGTGGACACTAGCGCCGGATTCGAGCGGTCTCTATCGCATCGGCGATCAGCAGTACAGCTTTTCCTCGAGATCGATCGCGGCACGGCCTGGCTGCCCAGGCTGAGGCGCAAGTTTGGCAATTACTATACCTACCTCACCAGCGGCGAGTTCAGGCGCGACGGCTATCGCCTGCCGCAGGTCTTGATCGTCGTGCCGGACGAGGGGCGGGCGAACGTGGTACGCGGCGTCATCTTGTACGAGGCGCGTGTGCACGGCTGCAGCCCGCTGCCGGCCTGGATTGCGATTCAGGGCACGTTGGACGAGCGTGGGCCGGCCGCGCCGGTGTGGCGCGAGGTGATGCGCTGGCGATTCGAGCACTGCTTCGAGGGCTTCCGTGACCCGCCCGATTCGGCCCGGATGGTGCTTGACTTGGCAAGCATGCGCTGCCGGCGCAGGCGTTCACCCTAAGCGCACAGCCGGTGGCAGCAGCGGTGGAAAGTGACCGACGGCAACCCGAACGTCCACTTGGCTGGTGGTGAATTTTGGTTCGTCCTGGCTGCAAGCGCGGCAGGTATACAATCAAGACGGCGCAAACTGCTGGAGCAACTTGGCCAACTCGGCCAGCCGCCCACGCCGCTCACAATACACCACCAATTCCCGCGCCTTGTTGGCTCTGCCCTGAGCGGGTAAATCGTCATACTCTATGCCCAGGTCAGTGCAAATTGTGTGCAGCTCACCGTCGTCAAAATGCTCGACGATGAACTCGCGCAAACGGGTCACGTCCTGCGGCGGGCCGAATAACGCCTCAGCGCAATACTGCTGCGGCCAATTATCTTCTAGAGCGATACAGGGCGAGTGAGGACGAACGTAAAAACCTGGCTTTCTTCGATCGGCCAAGCACTATCCTTCCGGATGATCGTTAGGGTTGTCAACCGGCAGACCTTCAGCCACAGCAACCTCGTTTAGCTGATTATCGGCCGAGACAAAGACAAGGCCAGGATAGCCCTGGCTGACCAGGAACTGGTGCGCGGTATGAGCAGTCGCCAGATGGTTGGCGTCATAAGCGCGCAAGGAATGTCTCTCCAACAAATCACACGCCACGTCAACGATTTCCACAGTAGACGGCATGACTTGGTACATGTCCAGGCAATCGCCGCGAAATGCGTCACGCGCGGCCACAAATTCATCCACCGTCAATGACCCTTCGCGCCTGCGGCGTGCAAAGGCGCTGGTCATCTCGATAATTGTCATGCGAGATGTAAACACGAGCGGCTGGCTATCAGCAGACAACAACGCGCGAATCCAAGCGCTGCCTGCTTCATCCACATAGAACTTGACCAAGGCGCTGGCATCCAAGTAATAACAACTCATGCCGGGTCTCGCCGCTCCTCGATGATCATTTCAGAAAGCGGCTTGCCGTCGCTCAACTTTTTTGCCAGGCGTGCGCGCTCCTCAGGCGACACATACGGAGGCCTAGACCACGGCAATTCTTCGATAAGCCCGGCCGCTTTCATTTTGCTAATAATTTGGGCACGCGCTGGATCAGCACAGGCAACCTTGGGCCTGATAATCACGACACCAGAGTGCCGTTCAGCTTCCACTTCCTCGACGCTTCCCCACCCAACCATCAGGGAACGTGGCACAAGCACACCCTGGGAAGTCACCGGTATCGCAATAGTCGTATCCATACATTCATCTCCGATTTCTCGATCCCTCAACCAGGTAATTACCACTCATCTGGTTCAACTCATTATAACAGGGCTTGATACGCTGGTCAAATGGCACTTGGGAGCGAGCTCGCCCGCCTTGCCCATATCGATTATTTGGGTGTATAATAATCATGCTGGCGTCGCTCCAGGGCGGCGCACCAGGCACTCACGGACGATTTGGCCATGGCAGGCCGGTGAATCGCTGTGGGAATCCCAGGCGAGATACCGCGGCCTGTTTGAAAACTCTCGTGGGGGTTCTTATAGGCGCTCCCCCCAGACACGGGGGATAGAAGGGAAAGAGGTGGGCCATGGTTGGACAGATTACAAAACTTTTGGATGCCCCTCTCGCCGATCCCGAAGAGACTCGCCGCAGGAAACTGCTGAATGTCCTGCTGGCAATTTTCGGGGTGATCAGCCTGCTGGCACTGATTATTGTGCTGGTCACGCCCAGGGAGTTGATGGGGAGCAGCGAAGCGGCCATCCGAGGGATATACCTGGCGCTGGGGATCGGGGCGATCATTATCCCCGGCCTGTATGCCTTGAACCGCTACGTCTCCGGTTGGCTGGCCGGCGCCTTGTTTATCTTGCTTCTGACGCTCATTGCAGCCGCCTCCGACGAACCGGAGCAGGTCATTCACGGGCGCGGGCTGATCATGTTTGCCCTGCCAATCTTTCTGTCCAGCCTGCTGCTGCGCTTGTGGGCCAGCTTCCCGGCTGCGGCGCTTTCCGGCCTGGCGCTGGCCGGTCTGAGTTTCCAGGCTGGTCGCCTGCTGCCGAACCTGTTTTCCATCCTCGAGTTTTTCTTCCTGGCAGCCATCGCCTGGCTCTCGGCGCAGGGGGTGGAGCGCGCCACGCGGCAGCTATCCATCAACGAGGGCCAACTGCACTTGATGATCGACAATTTGCCGGCCCTGGTGGCCTACATCGGCCCAGACCAACACTACCGTTTAGCTAACAGCAGATATGCCGATTATTTTGGCCTTTCTCCTGAGACCATGATTGGGAAATCGATTCGTCAAGTGCTGGGGCAAGATAGCTACAATGTCGTGCAGGGACAAGTGCAAGCGGCCCTGGCCGGTGATCAGATTAACTATCAAGCGCAGTTGTCTTTCCCGAAGGCGGGTAAGCGCTGGATTGAAGCCTCCTATGTCCCCGATATTGACGAGCGTGGCCAGGTGAGAGGTGTTATCGTCATGGCGAACGATATCACCGAGCGCAAGCAGGCGGAGGATGCAAGCACCCGGGCGGCGCGAGAGTGGCAAACCACCTTTGACGCCACGAACGACGCTGTCTGGATTTTGGACCAGGACCAACGTGTGCTGCGCTCCAACAGGGCTGCGGAGCGGATCTTCCGGCGCGCGAGCGAGGAGTTGATCGGCAAACACTGCTGGGAAATCGTGCACGGCACGGCGCAGCCAATCCCTGAATGTCCCATCCCGCGGGCGAAAAACAGCCTGTATCGCGAGGCCATGGAGATACAAATTGGCGAGGGCTGGTTTCAGGTCACCGTGGATCCCCTCCTGGATGCGGCGGGCCAGTATGCCGGCGCGGTCCACATCGTCAGCGACGTCACCGCGCGCAAGCAGGCCGAGATCCAACTGAACAAACAACTCGACGAGCTACGCCGCGGGTACAAAGCCATGCTGGGGCGCGAGACGCGCATCCTCGAGCTCAAACACGAAGTGAACGAGCTGCTGGCCCAAGCCGGACATCCGCCGCGCTATCCCGGCGCCGAAACAGAGAGCCAATAGGAGGAGAAGCGATGCAGACCGGGCTGTATTTCGCCTCCATCCTGCTGACCGGCGTGCTGGCCGGATTCCTGGCCTTGTACGCCTGGCGGCAGCGCAGCGTACCGGGGTCGCGCGCCTACGCGGGCCTAGCGCTAGACGCCGGCCCCGAGACTCTGGCGTCGGAAACCCAGGCAAAGCGCTCGTTGGCCGTGTTCCTGCTCATTTTCGCCCTGATGGCGGTGAGTGTTGTCGCGACTGGCTATCTGTCTTACCAAAATTACGAACAGCAGTTCCGCCGCCAGGTAGAAAGCCAGCTTTCAGGCATTGCCGAATTAAAAGTGGACGAGTTACTGGACTGGCGACGGGAGCGCCTGGCGGATGCTGAAATCCTTCACCAAAATCCGGCCTTTAGCGCGTTGGTGCAGCGTTATCTCGAAGACCCGGCCGACGCCCAGGCGCAAGCCGAGCTCCGGGCCTGGCTAAGCCCTTACCAGGCCTACGGGCAGTACGACCGGATTTTCCTGCTGGACGCGCGCGGCGTCGAGCGGCTTTCCGTCCTGGGCGCGCCCGAGCCAGTTGCCGCGCACCTGACCCAGGAGGTTGCTGCCATTTTGAGCGCGGGGCAGGTGACTTTTCTGGACTTGCACCGCGACACCGCCGATGGCCCCATCCACATGGCGCTCCTGGTGCCCATTTCTGCCGGGCAGGAAAGCAAGCGCCCGCTGGGCGCCCTCGTCCTGCGCATCGACCCCAACTTGTATCTCTACCCCTTTATCCAACAATGGCCCGTTCCCAGCGCCAGCGCCGAAACCTTGCTCGTCCGCCGCGAGGGAGCGGATGCCCTGTTTTTGAACGAACTCAAATTCCAGGCGGACACCGCCCTCAAGCTGCGCGTCCCGCTGGACAACACCCATGTCCTGGCTGTGAAAGCTGTGCTGGGGCAGACAGGCATCGTAGAGGGGATGGATTACCGCGGCGTGCCGGCGATTGCCGACGTGCGCCCCGTGCCCGGCACGCCCTGGTTCCTGGTGGCGCGCGTGGACGCCGCCGAAGTCTACGCGCCGCTGCGGGAACGCCTGTGGCAGACGGTGTTTTTCTTCGGCGCGCTGATGGCGGCCTCCGGCGCGGGCCTGATGCTGATCTGGCGGCAGCAGCGCGTGCGCTATTATCGCGGGCAGGTCGAGGCGGCGCAGTCGCTGCGCGAGAGCGAGGACAAGTTCAAGTACGTGTTTGACCATTCCCTCATCGGAAAATCAATCACGCTTCCGTCCGGCGAGATAAACGTGAACCAGGCTTTTTGCGACATGCTGGGTTACACCCAGGAGGAACTCCAAACCCAAAGCTGGCAGGATATCAGTCACCCTGATGACATTGAGGCGACTCAAAGGATTGTGGATGCGCTGCTTTTCGGCGAACAAGATTCGGCGCGGTTCAGCAAAAGGTACATTCATAAAAATGGTTCCATCGTGTGGGCGGATGTAAGCACCTCCTTGCGCCGGGATAAAGAGGGCAAAACGCTTTACTTTATGACAGCCGTAAGCGACATCACCGAGCGCAAACGACAGGAGGCGCAAATCATGGCCGCCCAGGCCGAATTGCAGCGGCTGCTGGCCGAAGCCGACCAGGCGCGCCGCGCCCTGCTCAGCGTGGTGGAAGACCAGAAAGCGGCCGAGGAGGAAATTCTCCGGCTCAACGCCGAGCTCGAGCAGCGCGTCACCGAGCGCACTGCGCAGCTCGAGGCCACCAACAAAGAGATGGAGGCGTTCTCGTACTCGGTCTCGCACGACCTGCGTGCCCCGCTGCGCGGCATCGACGGCTGGAGCCTGGCCCTGCTGGAAGACCATTCCGGCCAGCTCGACGAGCAAGCCCACCAATACCTCGGCTACGTTCGTTCCGAAGTGCAGCGCATGGGGCGCTTGATTGACGCCATGTTACAACTGTCGCGTGTGACCCGCGCCGAGATGCAACTGGAGCCGGTGGATCTCAGCGCCCTGGCGCAAACCATCGCCGCCCGCTTGCAGGCGGGCCAGCCCGAGCGCCAGGCCGAGCTGGTTATCCAACCCGGCTTGACGGCCCGCGGCGACGCGCGGCTGATCGAGATTATGCTGGCCAACCTGTTCGACAACGCCTGGAAATTCACCGCCCCGCGTCCCCTGGCGCGTATCGAGTTTGGTCGTCTCCCCCACCCCACCCCTCCCCCGCAAGCGGGGGAAGGCAGGGAGGGGGTCGTCTATTTCGTGCGCGACAACGGCGTGGGCTTTGACATGGCCTACGCGCAAAAGCTGTTCGGCGCGTTCCAACGCATGCACAAAGCGTCCGAGTTCCCGGGCACGGGCATCGGCCTGACCACGGTGCAGCGCATCGTGTACCGTCACGGCGGGCGGGTGTGGGCCGATGCGCACCTTGACCAAGGCGCGACGTTTTACTTTACACTTGAGGAGGTCACATGAATTCCAAAATCATCCTTCTGATCGAAGATAACCCCAGCGACGTGAGGCTGACCCGGCGGGCGCTGGACAAAAGCCACATCGCCAACGAGCTGGTCGTGGCCGAGGACGGGCAAGAAGCGCTGGATTACGTCTTTGGCGTAGGCGTCCACGCCGGCCGGGACGTCACCCAGTTGCCCGCCATGGTCTTGTTGGACATCAACCTGCCCCGGCTGGACGGCATGGAGGTCTTGCGGCGGATTCGCGCCGACGAGCGGACACGGCGACTGCCGGTGGTGATCCTCACCACTTCCAAGGAAGAGCAAGACATTGCCGCCAGTTATGACCTGGGCGTCAACAGCTATATTCGCAAGCCGGTTGACTTTGCTCAGTTCGCGCAGGCCATCAAGCAGGTGGGCATGTATTGGCTGGTCATAAACGAGCCGCCGCCGCCAGTGAGGACGCAATGAGCAAGCCGCTGCACGTTCTGATCGTCGAAGATTCCGAAAGCGACGCCGACCTGGTGGTCCGTCTGCTGCGCAAGGCGAGCTACGACGTCCGCGCCGAGCGGGCGGACAATGCCGGCCAGATGCGGGCGGCGCTGGAAAAACAGGCCTGGGACGTGGTGATTGCCGATTACCGGCTGCCGCAGTTTGACGCGCCGACGGCGCTCGCGCTTTTGCAACAGACCGGCCTGGACATTCCCTTCATCGTCATCTCCGGCGCAATCGGCGAAGACGCGGCTGTGGCGATGATGAAGGCTGGCGCGCACGACTATTTGATGAAAGACAAGTTGTCGCGCCTGGCGCCGGCCGTGGAGCGGGAAATTCGCGAGGCGCAGACGCGGCTGGAGCGCAAGCGCGCGGTGGAAGCGCTGCGCGAGAGCGAACGGCAACTGCGTGAAGCCCAGGCATTGGGACGGATCGGCAACTGGGAATATGACCTCCAGTCCGGCGCTATTCAATGGTCAGACCAGGTGTACGCTCTCTACGAGCGAGACCCGGCGCTTGGCCCGCCCACAGCTGAGGAAGAAACCGCGTACTATTCTCTCGAGCAGGCCAGGCTCCTCCGCGAGTACTCCCACCGCGCCGCCGAAGAAGGACAAAGCTTTGAGTACGACATCAAGGCAGCCCTTCCCAGTGGCAGGACCGCGCACTTTTCAGCGACGATGCGACCGGTCAGGGACGAAAAAGGACGAGTCGCCAAGCTGTTCGGCACAGTTCAGGACGTCACTCAGCGCAAGCAAGCGGAAGAGGCAAGCGCCCGGGCATCGCAAGAGTGGCAGACGACCTTTGACGCCACGAACGATGCCATCTGGATTTTAAGCCTGGACCAACGTGTGTTGCGCTCCAACAAGGCTGTGGGGCGGATATTGGGGCGCGCGAGCGAAGAAGTGATTGGCAAACACTGTTGGGAAATCGTGCACGGCACGGCTGAGCCGATCCCCAAATGCCCAATCCTGCGGGCAAAAGCTAATCTGCGTCGCGAGACCATGGATATGCAAATAGGCGAGAGTTGGGTTCAAATCACCGTGGATCCCATCCTGGATGCGGCAGGTCGCTATGCCGGCGCGGTTCACATCATCAGCGACATCACCAAGCGCAAGCAGGCCGAGATGGAACTCGAACGCCGCGCCGAACAACTCGCACAGTTGTCTGCGGAACTGGAAGCCGAGCGCAACTTGCTGGCGTGGCGAGTGGAAGAACGCACCGCAGAACTGCACGTTATCAACGAGGATCTGCTCAAAGCCGCTCGCGCCAAAGACGAGTTCCTGGCCTCAATGAGCCACGAGCTGCGCACCCCTCTCAACGCCATCCTGAGCATATCCGAAGCGCTGCAGGAGCAAATCTTTGGCGCACTCAGCGAGAAGCAGCTCGTTTTTTTGCACACCATCGAAGACAGTGGCCGTCACCTGCTCGCGCTCATCAACGACATTCTCGACCTGTCCAAGGCCGAGGCGGGCAAGCTGGAAGTGCAGCCGGGTCCGGTCTCGATTGGGCCGCTGTGCCAGGCCAGTTTGCAGTTCGTCAGGCAGACCGCCTACGAGAAGCAAATCGAGCTCACCTTGAACCTTGACAGCCGGGCGGCGACGGTCGAGGCTGACGAGCGCCGCCTGAAGCAAATCCTGGTGAATTTGCTTTCCAACGCCGTCAAGTTCACGCCCAGGGGCGGAGCGGTGGGGCTGGACGTCAAAGCGGACGTGGAACAGTCCGTGCTTCACTTGAGTGTATGGGACACCGGCATCGGGATCGCCCGGCAAGACCTGGGCAGGCTGTTCGAGCCTTTCGTTCAACTGGACAGCCGCCTGTCCCGGCAATACAGCGGCACCGGGTTGGGCCTATCGCTCGTGCGCCGGCTGGTCGAGCTGCACGGCGGTTCAGTCTCGGTGGAAAGCGAGCCGGGCAAGGGCAGCCGCTTCACCGTCTCGATCCCGTGGCGTGAAGGTGACAAGGTGACACGCGCTAGCGGGCAAGGTGACGTGCTTGCTTCGCAAGCGTTGGTGACACGCGATAGCGGACAGGGTGAGCTTGCCCGCTATCGCGTGTCACCCGGTCACCCGGTCACCGTGCTGCTGGCGGAGGACAACGAGGCGAACATCGATGCCACGTCCGACTATTTGCAGGCCAAGGGCTATCGCGTCATCCTCGCCCGCAATGGGAACGAAGCCGTTCAACTCGCCGAAGAAAACCGGCCGGACGTGATCGTGATGGACATTCAGATGCCGGGGATGGATGGGCTGGAAGCGATCCGGCGTATCTGCGCACTGCCCCCTCTCTATCCCCCCCACAAGCGGGGGGGAGGTAAGGGGAGGCCGCTTGCGGCGACCGAAGGAAGGATAGGGGGAGGGCCGCCTATCATCGCGTTGACGGCGCTGGCCATGCCCGGCGACCGCGAGCGCTGCCTGGCAGCCGGCGCCAACGAGTATATGAGCAAGCCGGTCAGCTTGAAGCGCCTGGTCGCAACGATTGAAAATTGTCTGTTGTGTGCGGAGGATCACCGTGAATGCTGAACCTCGAATACTCATCGTGGACGACGAACAGGTGGGGCGTGATAGCCTGCAAGTCTCTTTGACCGCCCAGGGCTACGAGCTGGCCTTCGCTGCCAGCGGCGCAGAGGCGTTGGCGACGGCGGCAGAGCTTTCGCCCGACTTGATCTTGCTGGACGTGATGATGCCGGGGATGGATGGCTTTGAAGTGTGCCGCCGGCTGCGCGCCGATCCCCACCTGGCTGAAGTGCCCATCCTCCTGATCACGGCACTAGACGATCGCGAGTCGCGCCTGCAGGGCCTTGAGGCGGGCGCCGACGATTTTCTCTCCAAGCCCTTCGACCGGACTGAGCTGCGGGCACGCGTGCGAACCATCACCCGGCTCGATCGCTACCGCCGATTGCTCGTCGAGCGCACGCAACGCGAGCGGGCCGAAGAGGCCGAGCGCCTCAAGGACCAGTTTATCTCCAACGTCTCGCACGAGCTGCGCACCCCGCTGTCGATCATCACCCTGCTCAGCGGCAACCTGGACACCTTGTACGGGCAGTTGGCCGAAAACAAACGCCGCCAAATGATCCGTGACATTCGGCGGCACGCGCAGACTTTGGACGACATGATTGGCAAGGTGTTAGACATCTCACGCATCGAGAACAAGCGTATCCTCATCGAGCAGCAGCGCGTGGATCTGGCGCAACTGGCCCGCCAGGAAGCCGAGCAGTTGCTGCCGTTAGCCCAGAGAAAGTCTCTCACCTTGAATGTGACAGGCGATCAGGAACTAGGCGTGCAAGCCAACGAAAGCCAGTTGCGGCAGGTGATCAGCAATCTATTGAGCAACGCGATTAAATACACCCCTGACGGTGGGCAAATCACGTGCGAGTGCCGCCTGCACACCGCCGCTGAGGGGGTAGCCGGTGCGAGTGAAAAAGCAGACCCAGCTGAGTGGCCCGACGCCGCCGATTTGCCGGCCGGTCGATGGGCCGCTTTGCGCGTGTCAGATACCGGCGTGGGCATCGGGCTTGAACACTTGCCGCACCTGTTCGAGCGCTTTTACCGCGTGCAAGCCCAGGGGGTTATTCCGGGCGCCGGCCTGGGCTTGTCCATTGTCAAAGAACTAGTCGAGCTGCATGGCGGCCGGATTGCCGTCGCCTCGACCCCAGGCCGGGGGAGCGTTTTTGCCGTTTACGTGCCATTAGCAAATGGCGCGCCATTGATGGAGTAGCTATGTGTAGACTTCCGAAGGTCTGCGAGACTTCGGAAGTCTGGCCGACTCTAATGGAGTAAGTGCCTATGTCCGAGATCACCAGCCAGCGTCATTCTGTTCTCGTCGTGGATGACCAGCCCGAGTTGCTGGATAGCCTCAAGCTGGCGTTGGAGGCGGCCGGCTACCAGGTGCTCACCGCCGCCGATGGGGTTGAAGCGATCGAGATCTTGCGAGCGCAAGCGGTGGATCTGGTGTTGGCAGACATCGCCATGCCGCACATGAACGGCTACCAATTGTACGAGCGCGTGCGCCAGAACCCGGACTGGATGCTCATGCCCTTTATTTTTCTCACCGCCCGCACTTTGGACAGCGACATCCGTTACGGCAAAGAGTTAGGGGTAGACGATTACCTGGCCAAGCCAATCCAGCCCGAAGATCTGCTGGCGGCTGTGAGCGGCAAGCTGCGCCGCGCGCGGCAACTGGGGCGCCTACCGGCTCCGCCAACACCCGGCGGAGCGAAGCCAGCCAGTATCGCGGTGGGGCAATTGCAGATCGACCCCGCCCAACATCGCATCATGCTGAGTGGACAGCCCATCAGCCTGTCTTCCAGGGAGTTCATTTTGCTCGAATACCTGGCCCGGCATAGCGATCAGGTTGTATCTCCGCAAGACCTCGTCCAGGCCACCCATAAGCTCAAGACCGACTCTACCGAGGCCGGCGCGCTGCTGCGCCCGCTGATTCGTTCCGTGCGCCGCAAGCTGGGCTACGCCGTGGGCGAGATGGGCTGTATCAGCAATGTACGCGGAGTAGGCTACCAATTGATCGCGCCCGACGACGAGTAAAGTGCAATCCCCGAAGGATTCAAGACAGACTTCCGAGGTTTACAAAACCTCGGAAGTCTGTTTCATAATTCGCAAGGGTTGTTGGATATAGTTTCGCACTTTTCGCACGCAAACTGACCACAACTCGCACCGTCCCACCATAGAATTGAACGGCATAATCGGCTATGATAAGAGCAAGATTATGAGGGACGAGATGACCGAGAAAACTCATATACTTGTAAACGACAATACAAAGCGTGCAGAGGATGCGACATGCGACAAGATCGCCACGTTGCAATCCATGGCCGAAATCAACCGCGAAATCATGACCGCCACAGAGCCGCAAGAGATTCTCGACCTGGTCTGCCGGCGCGCGGCGGAGTTGGTGCACGTGAAAAAATCGGCCATCGCCACCCGGATGGCCTCAGGCGACATGGAAATGACCACCAGTTACGGGCTAAATGACGCAGAGCGTGCCTGCGGCGAGTTCGCGTCTTTCTGGCAAGTCGGTCTGGCGCGTTTGAATCGCTTGAAGCCAGGTGTAGCCATTACAATACAAGACACACTTGACAATCCGCACATGCCCGAATTCAGCGCCCGCGAAGGCATTCGCGCACTGGTTCTTTGGCCACTTACCGCCGGCGAAGAAACGCTGGCCGTCCTAGGAGTCTTTGACACCGCGCTGCGCGCGTGGAGTGCAGACGACCTTCAAATCCTCGACCTGCTGGCCAGTCAGGTGGCCATCGTGCTCGACAAGCTCGGGCGGATCGAATCCGAGCGCCGCCGCGCCGCGTACCTGGCCGTGCTCAACGAGGTTGGCCAGGCCATCACTTCGACGCTCGACCTCGATCACCTGCTGCTCACGCTGCTGGAGAAAGTGCGAGAGGTGGCCGGCGCGGAAGCCTGCTCGGTCGCACTAATAGAATCTCCCCCCTCGGCCATCCCGTCAGAGAGAGAATTGCCGGCGGGCAGCCCTGGCAAGCTGGTGTTCCGCCGGGCAGTCGGGGGAGCCAGCCAGACCGTGGTCGGATTACAGCTCGATCTAGGCCAGGGAATTGCCGGCTGGGTGGCTGCCCAGCGACAGTCCGCGCTGGTGCCAGATGTCGCCTCCGACCCGCGCTTCTTTGGCCCTGTAGACGACGGCACCGGCTTTATCACTCGCGATGTGGTTTGTGTGCCGCTGATCGTTCGCGATCAGGTGACCGGCGTCATTGAGCTCCTCAACAAGCAAGCCGGCCAGTTTGGCGAGGATGACGTCCGGCTGCTCGAATCGTTGGCGGCCCAGGCCGCGGTTGCGATTGAGAACGCCCGGTTGTTCGAGATCGAGCGCGTCGGGCGGCAGCGACTCGAGACGCTGCTTTACATCGGGCAAGCTATCAACTCGAGCCTGGACGTGGATACTATCCTGAGCCAGGTCGTCGGCGAGGCGATGCGAGCCACCGGGGCTAGCCGCGGCTCGGCGTTGGTGGCCCGCCCCGAGTTGGGCCATTTCGAGCGGCGCGCGATGCGCGGCTATTCGCCCGAGCTGGTCAAACAAGCTCACGTTATCCCATTGCCGCTGGAGCGCGGCGTGGTCGGCCGGGCGTATCGCGCCAGGCGGATCACCCGCGCGGACGACGTGTTGGCCGACCCCGACTACTTTCCATTGGTGCCGGATACGCGCTCAGAGATGGCGATACCCATCATCCGGGGCACCCAGGTGACTGGGGCCTTTGATCTGCAAAGTCCCAAGGCGGACGCTTTTTGTGACGTCGACCATGACTTTTTGCAAGCATTGGCCTACCAGGCTGCCATCGCCCTGGAGAATGCGCGCTTGTTCCAGGCCACACGCCGCCAGTTGAACGAGCTGCATGCTGTATTCGACGCGGCCCTGGCGGGCGTGACCGGCCAGGCATTTGACGAGACCATTGCCCGTACCACGACGGCTCTGAGCCAGGCGTGGCCAGATACCAGTCTAGGCTTTATGTTCGTAGATGAGACAAGCCAGGCACTACGCCTGCACGCCTCATACCATGGCGCGTCTCCGGAAACGATCGCCGCGGCGCGCATCCCGCCCAGCCAGGGAATTGTCGGCTGGGCTGTGCGAGAGCGACAAGCGCTGCGCGTGGGAGACGCGCTTGACGATCCGCGTTATATCCCTGGCGCGCCCAGCACCCGCTCCGAGATGGTCGCCCCGCTGATCGTCGGCGATCAAGTGATTGGCGTGATCAACGTCGAAAGCCAGCAGCTCGACGCCTTTTCCGAAGACGACCTGCGCTTGTTGACGACGCTGACCGGGCAGTTGGCGACGATCCTCGAGAAAACGCGCCTGGACACGGCGTTGGAAACTGAACGCACCTTGCTGGCTCAACGCGTGATAGAGCGGACGGCCGAGTTAAGCACGGCCAACGCAGAACTGTCTAGGGCCGCTCGTCTCAAGGACGAGTTCCTGGCTTCGATGAGCCACGAGCTGCGCACGCCGCTGAACGCTATCCTGGCCATGTCCGAGGGCTTGCAAGAGCAACTCTTTGGCGACCTGAACGAAAAACAGTCCAAGATGGTGCGGACCATCGAAGAGAGTGGCCACCACCTGCTCGCGCTCATCAACGACATTCTCGATCTGTCCAAGATCGAGGCGGACAAGGTGGAATTGCAACTAGGGCCGGTCGCGATCGGGCCGTTGTGCCAGGCCAGCTTGCAGTTTGTCAGGCAAGCCGCCCACGAGAAGCAAGTCGAGCTCACCTTGAACCTGGACAGCCGGGCGGCGACGGTCGAGGCCGACGAGCGCCGTCTGAAGCAAATCCTGGTGAATTTACTTTCCAATGCCGTCAAGTTCACACCCAGGGGCGGAGCGGTGGGGCTAGACGTCAAGGCCGACGTGGAACAGCCCGCCGTTCACTTTAGCGTGTGGGATACCGGCATCGGGATCGCTCCAGAAAACGTGGACAAGCTGTTCAAGTCTTTCGTTCAACTAGACAGCAGCCTGTCTCGGCAATACAGCGGCACGGGCTTGGGCCTGGCGCTCGTGCGCCGGCTGGTCGATCTACACGGCGGCAGCGTGTCGGTGGAAAGCGCACTGGGCCAGGGCAGCCGATTCACCGTCTCGCTCCCGTGGCGTGAGGATGACGCGCTTGCTCCGCAAGCGTCGGTGACACGCGATAGCGGGCAAGCTCACCCCGTCACCGTGTCACCCGATCACCTTGTCACAATCCTGCTAGCGGAGGACAACGAGACGAACATCGCTGCCACGTCCGCGTATTTGCAAGCCAAGGGCTATCGCGTCATCCTCGCCCGCAATGGGAACGAAGCCATTCAAGGCGTTGAAGAAAACCGGCCGGACGTGATTGTGATGGACATTCAAATGCCGGAGATGGATGGCATGGAAGCGATCCGGCGTATCCGCGCGCTTCCCTCTCCCCTGGCGAAGAAGAGCAAGAGGGCGGGGGTGAGGACTGTGCCCATCATCGCGCTGACGGCGCTGGCGATGCCCGGCGACCGTGAGCGCTGCCTGGCGGCCGGCGCCGACGAGTATATGAGCAAGCCGGTCAGCTTGAAGCAATTGGTCACGACGATTGAAAATAGCCTGGTGAAGGTTTCGCCAGGCCCAGGAGGAATAACATGACGTACACAAGCAGCATTTTGATCATAGACGACGAGCCGAGCGCCCGCGACTCGCTGGAGGTGTTGTTGGCGCCGCAAGGCTACCATCTGGCTTTTGCCGCCGACGGGGCCGAGGGACTGCAAAAAGCCGCCGAGATCAAGCCGGACCTCATCCTGCTGGACGTGATGATGCCAGGAATGGATGGCTTTGAGGTTTGCCGCCGATTGCGCGCCGACCCCAACGTGGCCGAGATCCCCATCGTCATGGTCACCGCCCTGGACGATGACAATTCCCGCCTGCGGGGCATCGAAACCGGGGCGGACGACTTTGTCTCCAAGCCGTTCAATCGCACCGAGCTGCGCGCGCGTGTGCGAACCATCACTCGCCTCAATCGCTACCGCCGCTTGCTCGCCGAGCGAAACCGCTTCGAGTGGGTCGTCAAGCAGTCCAACGACGGCCACCTGGTCATCAACGAACGCGACGAGGTGCTGTATGCCAATCCACAAGCGCGCATATTCTTGGGCTTGCCCCAGGACGAGCAACAGCCCGTTCCGGCCGGCTTCCTGGAGTTGGCCAGGCGACAATACCACTGCGAACCGCAAGAAGCCTGGACAAGCTGGCCACCGGCGACTCAACAGGCCCATCTGTACCTGGTACAGCCCGAGTCGCCGACAGCCAAAGCCTTTTGGTTGCAAGTGGAGCTATTGAGCCTGCCGCCGGGAGCAGGTACTGGCTGGCTTGTCCATCTACGGGATGTCACCGCGCAGATGGCCATGCAACGTAATGTGTGGAAATTCCACTCGCTCATAGATCACAAGCTAAGCACGCCGCTGAACATTATGCTGAACAGCCTAGACTTGTTGGTGCACTGCGCCGATCTTTCAAGCGACGACCGGGGTGAGCTATCCCAGATGGCGCTCAATGGCGTGCACCGCCTCCGCATCGACATTGGGAGCGTTCTTCGCTATTTGAATGTACAGACCATGGCAGGGGGAGGAGGCTGCTTTAGCCTGTCCCGCCTGCCGGCGCTGGCGGCCGAGATCAGCGCCCGGATAGGATTGGAACAGGTGACGGTGTCCGTTCACCCGGACCTGGCCGGGGCGCAGATCGTACTGTCCGAACGAGCAGTCGAATTGGCCTTGGGAGAGATTCTAGAGAACGCGCTCAAGTTCCACCCGCGGCGCTCGCCCAGGGTGGACATCTTGGTCTCTCCCGTGGATGACCCAGCCAGCCACACGTGCTACGAGGCAAGTATCCAGATTTGTGACGACGGGCTGACCCTCTCGCAAGAACAATTGACTCGCGCCTGGACGCCGTATTACCAGGGCGAAAAGTTCTTTACCGGCCGGGTGGAGGGAATGGGATTGGGCTTGCCCATGGTGGCCTCGCTGATTTGGGAAGTGGGTGGGACGTGCCGCATGTACAACCGCCAAGATGGGCCGGGGGTAGTCGTGGAGATTGTTGTACTTTTGGCGAGAGACTGCCGTAATGAATAGACTCTCGATGGAGCACGTGTCTATGCCTGATCTCACCGGCCGGCGTTTGGGCCAATACGAAATTATAGAGCGAATCGCCAAGGGGGCTATCTCCACGATCTACAAGGCCTACCAGCCCAGGCTGGAGCGCTACGTGGCCATCAAGGTTCTCTTTCCGCACATCGCCGGGGAAGGAGATTGCCTGGAGCGCTTTGCCCAGGAAGCGCGCGCCATCGCTCAGCTCGATCACCCCAATATCGTGACGGTGTATGACTTTGACCGCCTGGGGGACACTGTCTACCTGGTGATGAAGTACGTCGAAGGGGGCACCCTCAAACGCCTGATGAGCGGCCAAGCGATGGAGCTGGAGCTGGCCGTCGAGCTGATTTCGCAAGTCGGCCTGGCTTTAGGGTATGCCCACCAGCGTGGCGTTATCCATCGCGACGTCAAGCCCGGCAATATCCTGGTCACCGACGGACGTTGGGCGCTGCTGGCCGATTTTGGCCTGGCCAAGCTGCTGGCCAACTCGAAAGAGTTAACCCGCTCCGGCCTCGGCATGGGGACCCCGGCGTATATAGCGCCCGAGCAGGCTCAGGGGCTTCCCACGGACCACCGCGCCGATATATACGCCTTGGGCGCAACCCTGTACGAAATGGTCACCGGCCGGCCGCCGTTCGAGGCCGAGACGCCGATGGCGGTCATAGTCAAGCACCTGATCGAGCTGCCCACTCCGCCCCACAGATATAACCCCGATCTGCCGGCAGCGCTTGATGAGCTGATTCTGGCAGCACTCGAAAAGGACCCGGCCAGGCGACCTCAGACAGCCCAAGCTTTCATCGACGCGCTTCGTCCGAGAGCTTATTCACGGGGTATGGATAGTAACGACCCGGGCGAGCCGCCGGGCAGGTCGGGCCATCACCCTACGCCGCCGGCCTGGCCGGGCGCTGTCCCAAATTCTGTCCAGAAGAATTCTGTCCTCGTCGTGGACGACCAGGCCGAGTTGCTGGGCAGTCTCAAGTTGACACTGGAGACGGCTGGCTACCAGGTCCTCACTGCCGCCGATGGGACCGAAGCGTTCGAGACCTTGCGAGCGCAAGCGGTGGACTTGATATTGGCAGACATCGCCATGCCGCGCATGAACGGCTACCAACTGTACGAGCGCGTGCGCCAGAACCCGCGCTGGGCACTCGTTCCCTTCATCTTTCTCACCGCCCGTACCCTGGACAGCGACGTCCGTTACGGCAAAGAGTTAGGCGTTGACGACTACTTGACCAAGCCCATCCAGCCCGAAGACCTGCTGGCGGCCGTGCAGGGCAAGTTGCGGCGCGCCCGGCAACTGGCGCATCGCTCTCGTTCACTTGCCCCCGTCCCATCACCGGAACAGAATGTAATGGCCTTGGGGCGCTTGAAGATTGATTCCGGCCAACGCCGGGTCTGGCTGGACGAACGTCCGGTCAGGCTATCGGCTAGAGAGTTTACTTTGTTGGAATACCTGGCCCGACGCGTCGGCACGGTCGTGCCGCCGCGCGAGTTGGTCCGGGTCACTCACGGGCTGGACGCCGGTCACCTGGAAGCCAGGGCCTTGCTACGCTCGCTGATCCGCTCGCTGCGCCGCAAATTGGGGTTTCCCGCCGGCCAGATGGGCTGCATTGAAAACGTGCGCGGGGTAGGCTACCGCTTGATCATCCCCGGCGATTGATGGGCGGGAGTTGTAACTGCTTCGAAAATAGATCACGAAGGACACCACGCCCAGCGGCCCGCCGCCGCAAAGCGGCGGACACGGGCAGGACACTAAAGAAATCCTTTGTGCTCTTTGTGTGCCCTTTGTGGTGAAAAAGAGGGCGAACACACGGGTTCGCCCCTACAGTATTGTTCCCTTCTTCCCACACTTTTTACACCCTTCGCACGCGATTTGATCCAAGACTGGCACATTCCCTCTATAGATTTGCACGTCCCTGGCCGCTATAATGAAGCTAAAGAGTGAGTAAGGTTTCCAGGTGTACATAGGGAGGGAACAATGGTTAAAAGGTTTATTCTGATAGTCTGTGTAAGCATCGCCGCCTTCGGCCTGTGGTCCCAGGCGCCCGTCGTGCGAGCCGGGGTACAGAACGATGCGGTCACCGCCGGGCGGCAAGTTGTCGCCATAGCGGCCGACTCGACCGAAGAACTCTGGCCTGAGTATAGCGATGCGCTGATCGCCCCTGATCTGCCTCTGGGCGGCGAGATGAGCGCCTTGGCCGCCGCGCCACGCTCCCCTGGTTATTTCCAGACCAGCGAATACATGGCCGGGTCTGTGGCCGTGGGGCTTGTGCTGGTGGAAAGCGACGGCAGTCTAGACCCCTCCACTGAAGACTGGACTCTTGCTGAAAAGCAGCAAGTCTATAACGAGGTTACAGCCGGTCTCGATTGGTGGGCCAGCCAAGAACCGCGCGCCCATCTCAGTTTTGTCTACGACGACCACTTTTCTGATCCCTTGCCTACCGGCCTGGAGCCTATCAGCCGCCCCCATACTGACCAGGAGCGTTGGGTCGCGGACGCCATGGGTAAGCTGGGCTATAACGATCCTTACTATCTCACCCGCGTGCGCGCTTACACCAACGACCTCCGCGCTACTTACAAGACCGACTGGGCTTTTGTCATCTTTGTGGTCGATAGCTCAAATGACAGCGATCAGAGCTTTAGCGATGGTTGGTTTGCTTATACCTACCTGGGCGGGCCGTTTCTCGTCATGACCTATGGCAACGGGGGTTATGGCCCCGACGACATGAAAGCTGTGACCGCCCACGAGACAGGCCACATCTTTTACGCGCTAGACCAGTATCACGACGCCCAGATACCTTGCGCGTCACGTTCCGGCTACCTGGGCGTCGAAACCCAGAACAGCGAATACGGCGATTGTGTTTCGGGTGTAGAGAGCATCATGCGCGGCGTGAGCGCTTACCCGTTTGGCGCACTTGACCGCTACGCTGCCGAGCAGGTGGGCTGGCGCGATAGCGATGGCGATGACATTCTCGACCCGTTGGACACCGACTTGCCCATCCAGATCGATGCCGTCACGCTGAGCGGCAATCGTGTAACCGTTAGCGGCACAACGCAGATCATTCCCTACGAAAGAGATTCTCCCTCTTTCGCTCGCCCCAGCGTAACGATCAACACCTTAACTGGCGTGCAGTATCGTTTCGATGGCGGTGATTGGCAGCCGGCCACAGCCGAGGATGGCGCGTTCGATGAACTGACCGAGGACTATTATTTCAGCGCTGCTTCACTTTCGCCCGGCCAGCATAGTGTGGAGGTGACCGCCAGCGACTCGGCCGGCAACGTGTCCGCCATTTACGCCACCAAAATCATTTCCGTCCCCGATTCCACTGGCGGCGGCCCCCCGGCTGCTGGCGAGCCGGCCTTTACCGTTTTTCTGCCTCTCGTCCAATCGGCCAGCGTGCAGGCGCCGTCTTACGAGGGTGATTGGCAGGGCACAACGTCCCAGCAGAGAGCGATCATGTTCACAGTTCACGATAATGCCATCACTCTCTTTGGCGTGTCCTACGTCATTGGAAATTGCTTTGCCTCGGGCTACTCCCCTGCCCAATCAGCCATAAGCGAGGGCGCCTTCTCGCTAGTCGTCTGGGGTGGGAACTACTCTCTTGCCATACAGGGAATATTTTCTTCCGACACCACCGCGTCGGGAGAATTACAAGCCACAATGAGAGCGTGTGGTGAGGATATCGATGTCTCGTGGAACGTCACGAAGCAATAAAGATGTGAGGATATCAATGTCTCATAGAATGTCACGAAGCAAAGTTGAAGCGTCTACATCCAGGCAAGCTGAGATACACCTGCGCGAAAGCGAGGAACGGTTCAGGACGGCTTTTGAATACGCTGGTACAGGGATGTCTCTCACCGGATTGGACGGCCGGTTCATCCAGGTCAATACGACGCTGTGCAAGATGCTGGGATATTCCCAAGCGGAACTCTTGGGTGTGAATTTCCAGTCTATCACGCTTCCGGACGACCGTTCCATCGGAGCCGAGGCCAGGCGTCAGCTCTTGGCAGGTGAGATTCCAAGCGCCTTCTTCGAGAAGCGCTATCTCCACAAAGATGGGCATTCCTTTTGGACCCACCTGACGATTAGCTTGCTGCGCGACCGGGCTGGCCAGCCCATGCACTTTGTCGCTCAAATGCAGGACATCACCAAGCGCAAAAAGATGGAAGAAGCATTGAGGGAATCTGAACGAAGGCTGGCCGCTCTATACCAAGAGGTCCAGCGCGAGAAACAGTACTTTGAGTCTCTGGCGCTGAACAACCCGGTCGCCACCGCGGTCATAGATCTGGATAGACACATCGTCTCATGGAACCCGGCGGCAGAAAAGCTCTTGGGGTATACCCCGGCTGAGGCTATCGGTCACGACATAGACAAGCTGGTAGCGACAGACGCTACACGAGCAGAAGCTGTCGCCTATTCCCGACAGAGCACGGAAGAAGGCGCGCGCATCCATGCCATCACCCAACGCCGTCACAAAGATGGAACCCTGGTGGATGTAGAATTGTTAAGCGTCCCAGTGGTGGTAGAAGGAAAACAAGCCGGGGTGATTGCGATTTATCACGACATCACAGAACTCCAACGCGCCCGACAGGAGGCTGAGGTCGCCAACCGGACCAAGAGCGCTTTCCTGGCGACGATGAGCCACGAAATTCGCACTCCGATGAACGGCGTGATCGGCATGACTAATCTGCTGCTGGACACCGAGCTGACTGCCGATCAGCGCGATTACGCCGAAACGGTCCGCGCCAGCGGCGAGGCGCTATTGACTATCATCAACGACATCCTCGACTTTTCCAAAATCGAAGCGGGTCGCATGGAATTGGAAAAGCAGGCCTTTGACCTGCACCAGTGCGTGGAAAGCGCGCTTGACCTGATCGCGCCGAAGGCGGCCGAGAAGGGAGTGGAGCTGGCCTATCTATTCGACCTGCATACCCCCAGGCTGGTGATAGGCGATGTCACTCGCGTGCGCCAGATTCTGATTAACTTGCTTGGCAACGCCATCAAGTTTACCGAACGCGGTGAGATCCTCGTATCGGTGACATCTCAACCGCAAGCGGCGGATTACGAGCTTCACTTTATGGTACAAGACACCGGCATCGGTATCCCGCCTGATCGGATGGATCATCTATTCAAGTCCTTCAGCCAGGTAGATGCTTCGACCACGCGCAAGTATGGCGGCACAGGTCTGGGCCTGGTGATCTGCCAGCGCTTGAGCCAGATGATGGGCGGCGCGATGTGGGTGGAAAGCGACGGCGTGCCGGGTAAAGGCAGCCTCTTTCACTTTACCGTCAGGGTCGAGGCCACGCTTGCTCCAGAGCGCGCCGATATGTATACTGAACAGCCACAACTGAACGGCAGGCGTGTGCTCATCGTGGATGACAACGCCACCAACCGGCGCATCTTGACCGCTCAGACTTTGGCGTGGAAGATGCTCGCGGCGGAGACGGCTTCGCCGCTGGAGGCGCTAGAGTGGATCCGTCGAGGTGACTCTTTTGATGTTGCGATTCTGGATATGCACATGCCGGAGATGGATGGGCTAACCCTGGCAGCCGAGATGCGCCGTTACCGCGATGCCAGATCGCTGCCGCTGATCATGTTAAGCTCGCTTGGCCGCCGGGGCACATGCGCAGAAGCGACCCAGTTTGCCGCTTGCCTGGCCAAGCCGGTCAAGCAATCCCAACTGCACAACGCACTCGCACAGATCTTTACCGGGCAATCTATCATGCGAACGCTGGAACCGCTAGAAGCGCCGCGATTCGACACTCGCCTGGCGGAACGCCTACCCATGCAGGTTCTGTTAGCCGAGGATAATGTGACGAATCAAAAGCTGGCGCTCCATATGCTGCGCAAGCTGGGCTATCGCGCCGATGTCGCCGGCAATGGGTTGGAAGTGCTGCAAGCATTAGAACGCCAACTCTATGATGTGATCTTGATGGACGTGCAAATGCCAGAGATGGATGGCTTGGAAGCCACACGGCACATCCGGCAAAAAGACCTGTCAGGTTTTGGAAACCTGACAGGTCTGAGCGCCCAACCCCGCATTATCGCCATGACGGCCAATGCGATGCAGGGAGATCGTGAGATGTGCCTGGAAGCCGGCATGGATGACTATGTCAGCAAGCCAGTGCAGATCAGAGAATTGCAGTCGGCTCTGGAGCGCCAAGGGCGCGCGCCCGCTGATCGGGTCGAGTCAGTCGCAGAGCTCGAAACGCCTGCTGTTGACTGGGCCGTGCTGGATGGACTGCATGAACTTCAAGAAGCGGGCAAGCCCGATTTTGTGCAGGAGGTGATTGGCTTATACCTGGCTGAAGCGCCAGCGTTGATCGGCGCTATACGGCAGGCTATCGCAGGGAGCGTTCCTGGCGCATTGAGATTTGCCGCGCACACTCTCAAAGGTAACAGCGACAGCCTGGGAGTGAAACAGGTGGGAGCCGTGAGCCGGGAACTAGAAAAACTGGGGCGTAACGGCACTCTGGAAGGAGCCACATCGTTGCTGGCAGAACTGGAAAACGAGTTCAAGCGCGCCATCCTCGAATTGGACCGACCCCAGCGATTCTCTCCTTTGCCAGGGGGCCTTACGGCCCTTTGAGAAGATACGAGCAGCAGATCCTCCCCCGGCGACCAGCGGAAGGTCCGCCCGCCCAGCAGGTGGACGTGCAGGTGGTAGACCAACCGTACCGAATCCACTCACGACGTTAGCCGACATCCTGTTTAGTAGTTTACACTCACAGGGATAATCGACTAGTGTTTTTTCATCAGCCCAGTATACACCCATTTTCGGTTTTGCGACCCACCGAGTGAATTGACTCACCGCCAGATCAGTCTTTCCCAAGCTGGCGGGCGGCAGCCGGCTTTCGCACTTTTCGCGCCCAACTCGACCACAACTCGCATGGTCTAACTATAGACTCGCACGCCACTCTCTGCTATCATGGAAGAACGATAAGATCATTCACTTGTGGCCCACCACTGTCGTGCCGGGCAGTTCTTTCAACAAGAAACCAGGCTAACATATCTTATCCGCAATGATCGCGAGTTTATTGGCAAGAAGATCCATGACTCGGAAGGAAGACCAAGATGAAGACCCAAACCAATATTCGCAAGGCCATCACGCTGTGGGTAGTGAGCGCAGTGCTAGCGGCAACGCTGGCCAGTGCAACGCCCTCGGCTGCAACAATGGTGCGCGTCATCGTCCAGGGCACGAGCGTCGACGACGCGGCGGCGGCTGTGCGGGCTACTAACGGCCGCCTGATAGCGCAAGTGAGCATCATCCAGGCCGTCGTGGCCGAGGTGCCGCAGAGCCAACTGCCTCGCCTGGCCGCCATGCCCGGCGTCATCCGCGTGACGCCCAACCGGACGGTAAGGAAGGCCGGCGGCGTAGCCGACGTAGAGTTCGCCAAGGCCATTGGGGCGGCTGAGGTATGGGCAACCGGTAACCTGGGCGCGGGCGTCACACTAGCTGTGCTTGACAGTGGCATCGAGACCACTTTTCTCACCTTGCACAAATCGCCGGGGGGTGGCAACCATAACCGTATCCTGGCATACTATGACGTGCCATCCGGGCAGTTGTACGAGTCCCCTGACCTGTTGTCGTCGCCCGGGGACCCCAACGGCCACGGCACGCATGTGGCCGGCATTATCGGCAACAGTTTCTACGAACAGAAGGACGGCGAGTATCAAGGCGTCGCGCCGGCGGCGGACTTGGTGGCGGTGCGCGTGCTCGACGAAACAGGCGTGGGCACCTATGCCGACGTGATCCAAGGCATCGACTGGGTCGTGCAACACAAGGACACCTACAACATCCGCGTGCTCAACATCTCGATGTACGCGCCGGTGTACGCCCCTTACTGGGCCGACCCCTACAACCTGGCGGTGATGGCCGCCTGGCAGGCGGGCATCGTGGTGGTCGCCAGCGCGGGCAATGCCGGCCCTGCTCCCATGAGCATTGGGGTGCCGGGCAATACGCCCTACATCATCACCGTGGGCGCATTTACCGACAACTATAGCCCCAAGGATTTCGGCGATGACTACATTCCACCCTTCTCCTCGACTGGCCCCACGCTGGATGCCTTCGTGAAGCCTGACCTGATCGCGCCCGGGGCACACATCGTTTCGCTCATGAAGCGTAACGCTTACCTGAGTGACCAGCACTCTGACAACTATGTCAACGGCCACTACTTCAGTATGGCCGGCACCTCCATGTCGGCTGCCGTGGTGTCGGGCATCGTGGGGCTCATGCTCAGCCAGCACCCTGAGCTGACGCCTGACCAGGTCAAGTACCGCCTGGTGGCGACCGCGCGCCCGCAATTCAGCGAGTACAGCGGCCTGGCAGCCTACAGTGTGTGGGAGCAGGGCGCAGGGCGCGTCTGGGCGCCTGACGCCGTCTTCACCGACCTGGCGGGCGAGGCCAACCATGGCATGGACATCGGCCTCGACCTGGCGGGCGTGCAACACTACGAGGGCTGGACCACGTACGATCTGGCAACCGGCCAGTTCGTGATCCGCGACGATGGCTTCAACAGTTGGGCCGGCGGTTTCAACAGTTGGGCCGGCGGTTTCAACAGTTGGGCCGGTGGGTACGATAGTTGGGCCGGTGGCCCCACCAACTGGGCCGGTGGTTTCAACAGTTGGGCTGGTGGCTACTCCTCGTGGGCCGGCGGTTTCAACAGTTGGGCCGGTGGCTACTCCTCGTGGGCCGGCGGTTTCAACAGTTGGGCCGGCGGTTTCAACAGTTGGGCCGGCAGCGCCGGCGACCCGGCCTGGGCTGCCTCTTTCGCCAGCCTGTCGAATCTGCCGGCAGGGACGTCGACGGTTGGAATCAACAACTGGGTGAACGAGCACTGATACAGACCCATGCAATGAGGGTCAAAAGTAGGGGCGACCCGTCGGGTCGCCCCTACGGTTGTTTAAGGCGTGCCAACTGTTCTTCGACGCGCTGCAAGTCGGCCACGGCCCCCAATCGCTCGAAGGTTTGCCGGGCCGCGAGCAGTTCCTGGCGGGCTCTGTCCGGCTGCTGTAGCGCCAGCCACAGCAAGGCCATCCAGTAGGCTGTCTGCCCGGCCTCTTGCTGTGAACCGCTGGCGCGAAAGATGGCGGCGCTTCGCTCGAGGTGGTGTTGGGCGACCACCAGGTCGCTGCGTGCCTGGGCGATGCGCCCTGCCAGTTGCTCATATCGGCCCCATTCGACCGATTCGCCCTCGTCGGCGCCGGTCACCTCCCGCAGCAGTTTGTGACTGCGCCCGGCCCATTCCAGGGCGACATCGGTCTGCCCTTGTTCCAGGCGTAAGAGGCCTTGCAGCCAGTACGTATCGCTTAGATTCAGATTGGCCTGGGCGCCGGCTTCGGTATAAAGGGGGATAGCGGCGTCGAGATGGCGAGCACACTCCGCCCAACGCTCCTGCAGCAAATAGAGACGTCCCACGTTCATGTGAGCCTGGGCCAATTCGTAAGGGTGGGCAATCCCTTGAGCGAGGGCAAAGCTGCGCAACAAATTCTCTTCGGCTTTGGCCCACTCCCCGCGGATAGTGTATAGCACACCCAGGTTGGTGTGAGCCAGGGCCAGTCCCTCGACTTCGCCGATGCGCTCGTGCGACTCGACCGCGCGCTCGTAACACGACAGCGCGCCGGCCCAATCGCCGCTGGCCTGCTTGAGGATGCCCAGGTTGTTCAGGGAACGCGCATAGCCCACAATGTCCCCCAGCCGTTCGCGCAGTTCGAGCGCCCGTTCGACGCAGCCGGCGGCCTGGCTCCACTCACCGCGATGGTAATGTACTGCACCCAGGCGGTTGAGGATGGACGACAGCACAGCGTAGTGTTGTGTGTGGCTAACCAACGTCAGGCCTTGTTCCAACCAAGTGTGTGCTGCGGCCAGGTCTCCCCGGCGCAAACTGATCCAGCCCAGTTCCGAGTAGATTTCGGCGCGCAGATCAGGGCTGGCCCCGTAGGCATCGCCGAGCTGCGCGAGTCCTTGCCGCAGCCAGTCCTCAGCCTCGTCCAAGTCACCACGCTTGTCCCCCACCTGCCCCAACCTGAGCATCGCCTGGGCGCGGGCTTCGACAGGGGCCTGTTTCCACTCATCCAGCGCGGCCCGGTACAAGACGGCGGCTTCTTCGTACTTGCCGGTGTGCTGTTCAACCTCACCCATCCCGACCGCCGCTCGCCAACGCTGCGCTTCTTGGCCGCCCAGGTGTTGCGAGGACTGCAGTGCCTGGCTATAGTACTCGATAGCTTCCTGGTTGGCAAACCGCGCTCGAGCGCGGTCGCCGGCCAGCAGTGCGTAGTGCATGGTCTTGTCGTGCACGCGAGCGCGCACATAGTGCAGCGCCAGTACCTCGGCCTGGTCACTCAAGCCGGCAGCATACAGCTCTTCGATGCACTCAGCCACCACCCGGTGCAGGTCAGGGCGTTGGCTGCGCAGCAGGCTGCTGTAGATCGTCTCTTGTGTGAGGATATTGCGGAAGCCAAGCACCTGCTCGCCAGCCTGGGGGCGCTCTTCCAGCAGTCCCAGGTCGGTAAGCCGGTCCAACAAGGGCAGCACGTTGGCGGTGCCGTGCAGCCGGCGCTCGATCTCTCCCAGCAAAGTCACAGCGAACTGCGAGCCGACGACGGCCGCCGTGCGCAGCACGCGCTGCAGGTCCTCAGGCAAGCGGTCCATGCGCGCCATAATCAGCCCGCGTACAGTGCTGGGGATCTCCAGCGCCTGCAAGACCATGGCTGAGGGCACTTGCCATTGGCCATCCTCCAGCCTCAGCACTTGCTTCTCGGTGAGCATGCGCACAAACTCTTCAATATAGAAGGGAGTGCCCCTGGCACGGGCCAGGAGGGTGTCGACGAACTGCTCGGGCAGACTCGCCAGGTTGACCATGTGTCCCAGCAACATGCGGCTGTCCTGGGGTGAAAGCGGCTGCAAGTCCAGAAAGAGTGACAGGGGCACTCCGGGCGGTTCTTCCAACGAGGCCCTGGGAAGATCCAGGTGAAGCTCTGGCTGGGGCCGTGTGACGATCAACACAAAAAGCGGAGCTTGTTGAGGGGGGTTGACCAACGATTGCAGCGCATCGCGCGAAAGGCCATCGGCCCACTGAAAGTCTTCCATGACCAGCACGAGCGGCTGCCGGTGAGCCTCACCCAGTAACCACTCGCGCAGCGCCAGGGCGGTCAACTGCTTCACGCGTTCTGGCTCCAGGTTGCGCAAGGCAGCTTGCTGCTCTGGCGCGAGTGCCTGTCCCAGTATTTGCCACAGGAAAGGACGCAGGGGCTGGGGCACCAGGGCATCCCACGCCGGGCCGGCCGAGAGGGTGCGCAGAGCTTCTTGCAACAGCGAGCGAAAGATGCCGTAAACCACGCCTTGAGCGTATGGCAACCCTCTCGCCTGCAAGATCGCGACCTGGCCAGATGGGAGGCCAGACAGCCCCTCGGCTACCAGCCGCGACTTGCCGATACCGGCTTCGCCTTGAATCACGACCAATCGGCCGCGCCGCTCGTCCAGGAAGGCGGTCAAAAAAGCTTGCAATTGCCCCAGCTCCGCGTCGCGCCCCAGAAAGGCTTCCGCAAAGCCTGGTCCACGCCGCGCCTGCACGGGCTCGGACCGGTCGCCTATCAGCTCGTAGACAGCGACGGGCTGGCTGATGCCTTTGACCTGGGCGGCGCCCATCGATTGGAAATTGAACAGCGCCTGTGTCTGCTGGTAGACGCGCTCGCTGACCAGGGTGTGGCCAGGACGGGCCAGCGACTGCAAGCGGGCGGCCAGGTTAACCGTCTCTCCAATGACGGTGTAGGCGGCCTGTGTCTGGGTGCCGATGATCCCGGCGACGGCCGGCCCACAGTGGATGCCGAGGCGGATTTGCAGCGGAGCGCCCAATTGGGCACGGGCGACTGGTTCAAACCCGGCGGCGGCTTGTTGCATGTCCAGCGCGGCCCAAACGGCCAGTTCCGGATCATTTTCGTGGGCGAGGGGTGCGCCAAAGACCACCATCATGCCGTCGCCGGTGAACTTGTCCACCACGCCGTCATAGCGGTGGACGCACTCCATCAGGCGGCTCAACAGGTCGTTGATCAAGTTGAAAATCGACTCGGCGTCCAGCGACTCTGACAGGCGGGTAAAGTTCACCGCATCGGCAAACAGGATCGTCACTTCACGGCGTTCGCCGCGCAGCCGTCCCTGGTCGCGCAGGATGCCTTCTGCCACGACCGAGGGGATGTACCGTCTCAGGCGGCGCACCGCTTCCTGGTCTGCCATGGGCTCGGGCCGCGCGTCGCCTGCCGCCGCAGCGCCACATTCAGCGCACACAAGGGCGCTATCTGGATTCAGAAACCCGCATTGAGAACAGCGCATCGACTGTTGGTGCTCCTGACATCTCACTCAGCGTCGGCAAATCATATCCCTCCCCACATCAAGTATACCACTTTAGGAAACAGTACACCAACCATGGGCGACACCAGACCCTGACCCGTTGACAAACTCGAAGGTTCGTAGCATACTTAATCCATAGCAAAAACCGGAAGCCAGGCCAACCTCGAGATAGTACAAATCTGATTATACACCACACTTGGCAAAAAGCGACTGACCTTGACCACCAGTTTTTCGGAAAAATGATACACCATCGCCTCAATTGACATCCCGGCAATATGTCGTACAATATGCAATGTACGACATATAAGGCCCCTTTTGGGGCCAAAACAGGGGGTTTTGAGGCCGATTATCCCCCCAGTTATATGTCGTAAAATGTGGAACGTTCTGGCAACCACCGGTCGAGGAGGTACAGAATGGACAAGCTCGATGTCATTCTTCAAGACTTTGGCGCCTGGCTAGACGACGAGGGCAAGGGCGATCTGACCATCGCTCGCTATACGGCCGCCGTGCGCGACTTTGCCCAGTGGTACCAGCTCACCTATCAAACGCCCTTCGACGTGAGACGCATGATCCGCCGCCACGTGCGGGCCTACAAGGATTATATGATGACCCAGGCCAAGGATGAGGAAGGCTACTCACCCAACACGATCAACACGCGCCTGTCGGGCCTGGCCGCGTTTGGCAAGTGGGCAGCCGCCAAGAACCTGGTCGCCGGCAACCCGAGCAAGGGGGTCGAAAAGCTGGAACAGCAGGACACCGCGCCGCGCTGGCTCACACCCCAACAGACTCAAGACCTGTGGTGGGCCATCGAAACCGACGTGCAGGCCACCCAGCGCCGGCCGGGCTACCGCCGCCAGAGCAACCTGGTGCTGGCCAGGCGCGATGCGGCCGTGGCGGTGGTCATGCTGGCCGCCGGTCTGCGCGTATCAGAAGTGGTCAAGCTGCGCGTGGGCGACGTGCAGATCTCGGAACGCAAGGGATCGCTCAACGTGCGTTTCGGCAAAAAGGACAAGTCCAGGATTGTCCCGCTCAACGCCGACGCGCGGGCCTACCTCTCGGCCTGGATGGAGTTGTTGCCATTCAACGCCCCCACTGCCCCACTGTTTGTGGACACGTCGCCAGAGGCAAGACGCCGCAAGCCAAGCGCAGATAAGAGAGAGAAGACACTCGCAGCCCAGGGAAAACCCTATGACCCGCTAGACACGCGGACGATCCAGCGCATCGTGGCTCATTATGGCAAGGTGGCCGACATCAAGGGCCTGACACCCCATGTGCTGAGGCATACCTGCGCCAAGTCGTTGATAGACCAGGGGGTCTCGATCGATCGCGTGGCCGATATCTTGGGCCACAAGAGCCTGGAAACGACGCGGCGCTATACCCAAGCCAGCCAGGCCGATCTGCAGGCCGAGGTGGAAAAGATTGCCACCAGGTAAACGCGGTGGCTTTTCACCCAAGAAACAAAAGGAGCACGATATGAGCGAACGTGATGCTGTCGAGCACACCCAAGGATATCCTGCCACGGTCGAGTCCTTGCGCGCAGATTTGGCTGCCCTGGGCGTCAAGCCAGGCATGACCCTTCTCCTCCACTCCTCGCTCAGCTCGCTGGGATGGGTGTGCGGCGGGCCGGTCGCCGTCATCCTGGCCCTCGAGCAAGTGCTGGGCGAACAAGGCACCCTGGTGATGCCCACTCATTCAGGCGATCTATCCGACCCAGCACCCTGGCAAAATCCGCCCGTACCCCAAGCCTGGTGGGACGTCATCCGTGAGACCATGCCGGCCTACGAGCCTGATCTGACGCCGACGCGCGAAATGGGCGCTATTCCAGAGACCTTTCGCAAGCAAGCCGGCGTGCTGCGCAGCAGCCATCCCCAGGTCTCGTTCGCAGCCTGGGGAGCACACGCGCAAGAGATCACGGCCGGGCACCCGCTCGAGTTTGGGATGGGAGAAGGATCGCCCCTGGCCAGGCTATACGAGCGGGACGGCTGGGTTCTACTGCTCGGTGTAGGACACGCCAACAACACGTCGATACACCTGGCAGAATACAGAGCCATCTATCCCGGCCGCCAGACCATCACAAATGGAGCACCGATACGACTCGACGGCCGGCGGGAGTGGGTGACGTTTCAGGATATCAAGCTGGACGACGGCGATTTTACCGAGATTGGCGCACGTTTCGCAGAGACAGGCTGTATCCGGCAAGGCCGAGTCGCCAACGCCCAAGCTCTGCTGATGCCCCAACGCGCCCTGGTGGATTTCGCGGTCAAGTGGATGGAAGAGAACCGCCGCTAGGCTTTGGTGATCTTGAGTTTGCGGCCAAACAAGAATGTTATCGCTGTCCTGCGAGGAAGCCGTACAGATGCGCACCGCTGATCGTGGCGAACAGCGGCGCCGGGCCGCCCAGCACAAGCGAGCGCAGGTCGTCCAGTCCGACCGAACCATATATTGCCCCAGTTTGGTTCATATTCCCCAATCCGCATCAATGTTCTGATTGTACCCCGATCGGCCGAAAATGCCACCTCGCACGCAAGCACATCCACCCTTGGACGAAAGGCGTCCAGTGCCGATTTGTTCTTGACCATCCACACCAAGACTGATATAATCAAATATGGAGGTGAGCTATGGTGACTATTCCACTTCGAGTATCAGAAGAATTGGCTGCGCGGCTGAAGCCGCTTCAAAACCGCCTGCCTGAGATTATTGAACTGGGACTGCGCCAGGTAAAAGCTGAAGAAGAGACAGAACCAGAATCAGATCGCCTTGCACTCAAAGCGCAGGTGCTCCAAGCGCTGCTCTCAACCGGCCTCGTGTCTGTACCCCACGCCACGACACGCTCGCGGACTCGCGTGCGTCACACCCCTGTCCAGGCCAGTGGCAAACCAGCTAGTGAAATCATCATTGAACAACGACGTGGGCAGCTATGACCCAACCTTCCGCTACCACCGTCACAGCTTATTTCGACAGCAGCGCATTGGTCAAGCGCTACATGACCGAGATTGGCACAGCTTGGGTTCAAGCCTGGTGTGATGATCCGGCACAAACCATCGCGGTAGCCGAGATAGGCTTGGTCGAGATAGCTGCCGCTTTTGCTGGCAAGCTCCGAGGGGCTGGCATTACCTCACAGGCGTATCGCGACGCCCGTACGGACCTGGAAGCTGATGCCCAAGATGAATATGTCTTGGTAGATATTGACCGTTCTATTGTGAACGACGCCATCCAACTCACCGAACAGCATCGCTTACGCGGATACGACGCCATTCACCTGGCGTGCGCCATACGGCTCAACAATGCCCTGGTCGCACATGATCTACCAACACTCGTTCTTGTCTCCGCTGATGATGACCTCCTGACAGCCGCTACTGCCGAGGGGATCCACACAGTAAATCCCAACGATCACCCCTAACCGCTTGCTGTGACCCGAAAGCCAAAACCACGAACGCAAGCTCGTAACCCATGAACGTTTACCACATCCACGGTTCTCGCCGCCACGCTGTGGTCTTTGCCGAGACGCCTGAAGAGGCTGTGGCCCAGGCCATCGAGCAAGGGCTCGTCAACGATTGGGAAAGACCTTACGCTACCGAGGTGCCTCTGCCCAAAGGCTACCGGCTTGCCCATGATCCGTTGGTCGGCTCGATGGAACAGCCTGAATTGCCCCTGCGCATCGACGAGCCAGAACCCGACAAGCCACACATCATCACCTCCTCAGGCGTCAAGGTCTATCACGACTGGCGAGACAATATCATCGTGGACGCAGACGCGCCAGCCATAGCCTGGAAAGCTACCCGAGACACCTTCGGGGGCTACACCAGCGTGCAAGGGACACCACGCCTGGCCAGCGAGAACAGCGAAGACGCCCTATCCTGGAACCTGTTTCGCACCCTGGAAAAGACAGGGCATCTGGATGTGGTTACTCGCGCCTTGGGCCTTGAAGACGAGTTCCAGGTGCTCTACTGGCACCGACCTTGGAATGCAGCCGAACTTGGGCCGGAAATCAGACAGGCATTAGAGCGGGTCGAGCCACGGCGAGGTTATCACACCGAAACCGACATTATGCTCAAGGGCCAGCGCTACCTGGTTATGGTCGAAAGCAAGCTGGGCAAGCCAGGGACGCTCACCAGGGCATGGGAGCGCACCGGCAGCACATCAGTGCCGGATGCTTACGAAGTATCTCTACACACGTTACTGGTTGATATGCACGAATGGCGCAAGACCATGCACCGTTTCTACCAGTTGCTCCGGCACATGGTGTTGGCAAACGAGCTATGCCGCCCTGAGATATGGGGGCTGGAACCACACTTGCTGGCCATCGTCAACGACTTCAACAGGCAGGCCAGCCTGCGCACCCATGCCCAAGAATTCGAGCAATTTCGACAGCACCTGCGCGCCCCGTCCAGGTGCACTCACCTGCTTACCTGGCAAGAGCTGCTGGCTCGCGTCCAGGCCACCCTGGATCCGGCCATACGGCCTCTGCTGGCTCACGCCGGCCGGCTGAGTTATTTGCAATCACTCACCCAAATCTCTGGCGAAACTCGTCCTTCAGCACCCTAGTTCACCACTCGAGCTCTTGCAGCTTGCGAATGTAGGCCGGCTCGTCAAACGGGCGACGATCCCTGAGTGTATAAAAGAGCTCCTCCGCCCACGCGCTGCCCACTCGGTGCACCGCTTCGTGGCGAGACACACCCTGCCGCATCAAGCGCTTGAGGGTACGCCCTACTTCCTTGGGCTCACCCAGCACAAGCTGATTCTCGATCACGGTATGAGTCACAATGTGCATGATCGGACTGACACCGCCTTGCTCGATTTCCGCGTCCGGCAGCTCGCTCAGTCGCCCCCACAAATGACTATATTCGGGATGCTCACGCATAATCTTGGCGCCTGTCCTCATCGTTGAGCGGCAGCCCCTGCTGCCCCATCTCCCACATCAAGTCCATGCGCTGGTGTGACAAAGTCTTCATCGCCTGGTAGGGGTCGGCTTGCTGCGCCTGATCCGGCACCTGGAGATCCCGCTTGCCCCGCCAGAACGGGCAATAGGGGCACTCTTGCCCCTCTGGAAAATCGACGCCTTCCTCATGGGGACAGCCAATCGGGCCATCCGTGATGACAACCTGCTTGACGCCGTGCGCTGCGATGAATCCAACCATCTGCAAGCGTACTTCTGAGCTGGTCAGCACGTCTGGCCCAAGCCAACGCTCCATAATCGGCTCGGTGCCTTCCGACTCGATGATCCCAACGGCGATCTTGGTCACCGTCTTGTTATCCGGTCCATAATAGGCAACCGTGGCGATAGGATATTCGACCGGTCGGCGCGAGCGATCTCGCTGCCTTGCTTTGGGCAAGCGCCAATGTCCTCGTCTCTTTTTGCCCTTCATCGTCACACCTTCTTGGTCCTATTCTTCCTCGCCCGGCAGATAGGGAATCAAGCCCTTGTGATAGGCCACTTCCTGGATGTAGCGCGGCGCACTGCGAGCGTCGATGATGAAGCCATCCACCGAAATCATCCACGCCATCGGGTTGCTGTCCATCCGGCTGGGCAAAGTCCAGGCCGGGTCAAAGATGCCGATCTTGAGGATGTCCTTGATCTGCTTGGACTTGTTACCGACCGTGCTCTTGCTGAGACCGAAAGCAACCGCCAGGTCATCCGCCCGCATGTGGGGTGACTGGCTCTTGTCGAACAAAAAGTTGACGCTGCCCACGGTATGCAGAATGGCCGCCGCCCACGTATTGGCCTTGCCGCCCAGCAGGGGTGAGGGCCGCTTGCGGGCCAGGGTCGCCGCCATCTGGCGGCAGACCTGCGCGTATTCGTCATTCAGGTGCTCGGCGCAAAACGCGTCGATCGAAGCCGCGATGTCGTCATAGCGCGCTGCCATCGCGGCCGGAACGCTTTCACTCTTGGTTTTCTTGGGCATGGTTTTACTCCTTCTCTAATTTGATCTCATTCACTCACGACTAACAGCTTCATCCGCACGCTTCAGGATCTCCAAGACAAACTCGCTGTACATATCATGCATGGGAAGGTCCAAATCCACTTTCAGCCTGCGCCG
>JAFGFO010000061.1 GCA_016931085.1 Thermoflexales bacterium | reverse complement strand
TTAAAAACTCTGCGCTCTCTGCGTGCTCTGCGCGCAAGCGAAAATCTTCGCGATCGTGCTAGTTTTTCGCGGGTAATACTATAAAACACCTCCTGCACAATCTATCTCTAATATACATAAATTGCTGCAAATTGTCAAGAGGCTATACAAACCTTGTGTATCGCGGTCAATGACACCACGTGCGCCGGATCAAAGGCTGGTCCTATAGGGCAAATGAGGGTACCGCAGTCAGGATTTCTGCCACGACGTTTTCGAGCTGCAGTGCTTTACCTCGCTTCAGCCCGGCCTCTACCTCCTCCGGCGAGAGTTGGGCGCGCAGCTTGGCCAGAATAGGATCGACGAACTGTTCCCTGGTATCGTTTCTCAGGGCAGGGTGGCTTGATACCAGGCCGATCAGCTCAATTGCTTGTCCTGGCTGTCCCGTGTGCGCCAGCACCCCGGCCAGCCCGGCCATGTTTTCCAGGTTGATCGGGATGGCCCCAATGCTCGTCATGATGTGCATCGACTCGCGGTAGCAGCTTACGGCGGTGGCATAGTCGCCCATGGCGGCTGCCACGTGGCCCAGGTTGCTCCGGCTTGAGCCTTTCCCATGCAGGTCGCCTATTTCCTGGTTAATGTCTAGGGCTTCCTGGTAGTATTGCCGGGCAGCCGCATAATCCCCTTGCAGTCGGCTTGTTTCGCCCAGGTTGTTAAGCGCGTGGGCTTCTTGCCGCCTGGCGCCCGCCTCTCGGGACAACTCCAGGCTTGCCTGGTAGAGGCGCTGTGCCTTGGCATACTCGCTCATGATATTCGCCAGAACCCCCAGGCTGTTGAGCGCGCGCGCCAGGCCGAGGTGATCCTCCAATGCCTCGTACAGCGCTTTGCTTTCAGACAGGGTTGCCATGGCTTGGGGGGATGCTCCTTGCAGCATCTCGACCCATCCCAGGTACTCGAGTGCTTGGGCAAGCTTGGCCCGGTCGTTGATTGTGCGGGCCAAGGCCAGGCCTTTTTCCAAATAGAGCCTGGCCAGTGGCCAGTCCCCTTGTCTTATGACGATTGAACCCAGGCCGCTGAGAGCGGCAGCACAGCTTTTCTCATCTCCCAGACGCTGAGCCAAAGCCAGGCTGAGCTCTAGCTGCTGGCGCGCTCCCTCATAGTTGCCCATTTGTCTCAAGACATCACCCATGTGAACCAGCAACTCCGCCTGCTCCCGGCTTTCTTCTGGCAAGAGGGTCATGGCACGCTTGAAAAAGTTCAGGGCTTCTCGCAGAGCACCGCCCGCCAATGCTTTCTGGGCGGCCTGGCGCAGATAGCTGGCAGCTTGCTGGCTTTGCCCGGCTTGCTCCATGTGCTCGGCAATGAGCCCGGCATACTCGCTCACGCGTTCGCCCGCGTGTGTTTCCAACCAACGCGCCACCCGTGCGTGATAGTCCCGCCGCAGCTTGAGCAGCACCGTCTCGTAGGCCACATCGTGCAGCAGGGCGTGCTTGAAGACATATTCTTGCGTGCCGGCAAAGGCCGAGTGTCCTCGCCGGTAGATCAACTCGCGCTTGCAGAGGGCCCCTAAAGCCGCTTTCACTTGGTTTATGCCTGTGTCTGTCAAATCTGCCACTGCCGCACCCCAGAACAGCCGTCCAACCACGGCGGCGCGTTGCAGCAGTTCTCGTTCCTCGTGCGGCAGACTGTCCAGGCGGGCTTGCAAGATGCCTGTCAGCGCCGGGGGGACGTGTACCTGTTTCAAGCGCTCCAGGTTGGCGCGCCACGCCTTGTGCGCATCTGGCCCACGCTCGACCACCCCCTCGTCGATCAGCATTTTGACCAACTCTTCTACGTAAAAAGGGTTTCCTCCGGCTCCTTCGACAATCATGTCACGCAGGGGGACAGGTATAGTCTCTAGCTTTTGCAGGATTTCGTCCACCAAGGATTGGCTGGCTGGCTTGGAGAGCAGCTTGAGATCGATTCGTTCCAGGACGGCTTGCCCGGCGCTCTCTTGGTGGGAGAGCGAAGGGCTTGCCTTGAGTTGTGTCGCAGGGTCACCCCACTCCGGCCGGCGCTCGAACAAGTCTGGGCGTGCCAGGCCGACGAGCAGTAAGCGCGCCTTGGGGATGGCTGTGAGCAGGTGCTGCACTAAATCGAGCGAGCTATCGTCCGCCCAGTGTAGGTCCTCCAGAAACACGAGCATCGGCTGGCGCTGGGTCAAAGCTTGCACGTAGTGGGTGAGATAGGCTGTAGCCAGCTTCCCAAAGTCGGGGCTGCCGCTCAGGTTCTGCACGGCCGGGCTGGCGGCTGCGCCAAAATCAAATCCGACCCAATGCCCTACCAGGTCGGCCCGCTCGACGGGCAAGATGCCGGCCATGCCAACGCGGAATTTGCTCAAGGCCACAGCGGCGCTGTCGCTTTCCAAGATATCGAAGCGATAGGCGAACATGTTGCGAAAGATGCTATAAGGAATATGCTGCCAGGCCGGTATGGACCGGCCTTTGAAGTAATAGAGATGCTCCTGGCGCAGTTCGAGCCAGTTTTCGAATTCGTACAATAAGCGGCTCTTGCCGACGCCAGCCTCGCCTATCACCGTCACCAGCCACGTTCTTTCTTCCGCTATCGCACTGGCAAAGGCGCTTTGCAGCGTCTCTAGCTCGGTCTCGCGCCCCACCATGCGCGTTTCGATGCCCTCCACCCCACGTGTGCCCATGCGGAATGCGCGCGGCTTGGCGTGTTGTACGACATAGGTTTGCACCGGCTCGAGCTTGCCCTTGACGGCCAGTGGCGCTTGCGGCAGCACGTCGAACAAGCCTCGCACGTGGCGATAGGTGGCGTGCGAAATGAGAACCCCGCCCACCGGTGCGGCTTCCTCCAGGCGCGAGGCCAGGTTGACCGTGTCGCCCATGGCAGTGAATTCACCCAGTGTGCCAACCTCGCCCATCAAGACTGGACCGCTGTTGATGCCAATGCGTATGGAAATGCCAGACTGCCAGGAAGGTGGAATGGGCAATTTGCGATGTGCAACTTCTTGTTGCATCTCCAGCGCGGCCCGGACCGCGCGTTCCGCGTCATCCTCGTGGGCGAGATGTGCTCCCCACAGGGCCATGACGCAATCACCGATGTGTTTGTCAACCCTGCCGCCGTGAGCAGCGATCACGCCATCGAGCCGCGCCCACAGCGCATTCATGATCTCGGTGACTTGCTCAATGTCCAGCGTCTCAGACATCGTCGTAAAGCCAGACATATCAGCAAACAACACCGTCACTTGCTTGCGCTTTTGTTCCGGGGGGGATCGAGTGCGCCACGCGGCCAGCTTTTCGCGCATGGGCGACAGGGCAGCCTCCACCACTTCGTCACCCAACGTGCCCCGCTGGGCTTCGAGAGCGGCGATGGCGCGCTCGAGTCGTTCGATCTCTGGCATGAACGCTTATTTGCCTAGTGCAGCGCTCTCAATCGCTGCGCTGATGGCTTTGATGATCTCGGTCACGGTTTCCCCTACGGCCTGATCCCGGATGATCGCCTCGACACGCTTGCTGGCTTGGCTGGGCGCTCGGAGGCTTGGAGCCTGGCTAAGGTTTCATTCAACAACGGCTCCTCGCAAGGGCTGTCGTCTCTGATAACGAGTTTATTCGACTCAAGCCCCAGCTTGTCCATGGAGAATAACTCGGCCAAGGCCGCCCCGGCCAGGGCGTACGGCAAAGCGCTCAGATGGGAAAATCGCGCCGCGCCCTTTTTGTCGTGCAGCGAGAGCAAAAACAATTCTTCGGCGAGTGTAAGCATCATCATCTTCCTATCATTGATCCATTTGCGGGTGCTTTCAAACACCACACATACTTCAAGATCTAATTATAGCACATAAATGTTAAGTTGAAGTTTAGACTAATTTTTCGAACCTTAAAAATTTCACACGCTGTCTGTATCACGATCGAGTCGTCATTGGGCGTTTTCCACG
>JAFGFO010000486.1 GCA_016931085.1 Thermoflexales bacterium | reverse complement strand
CTCGCTCGCCACCGCCCGCCAGATCAGCAGCCCGGTGATGTTGACCACCACCACCTGGTCGGTGTCGGGGTTGAACAGCAGCGCGCCGTCAGCCCCCTCCTCGCGGCACGATACGTCTGGATTGGCGATGTACAGTGTTGGGTCTTGAGTCATGGTTACCTCTTGGGACACGGATTTACACGGATGAACACGGATTTTCAATCTCTTGGAGTGTCGGCGTGACTGATTCCACAATCCCCATCTCAGCCATCTGATCCACGATCGCTTGTACGTCGGCCTGGATAGCCTCCAGAGGCTGATTATACTCGCTCGCCATCGACTGTGCAAGTTGATCCAGGCTGGTTTTTCCATCCAGACGGCAGACGATATCCCTTGCAGTGGCGTTCAGCTCGACCAGCCGCAGCTCGGTGCAGTGCAGCGCCAGCGAGCGCGGCCCAAAGTCTTCGATGGCCACCGCCGGGTTCAGGACGTATAGAGACGACATATCAATTTCCAATGCGTAACCTTCACTCCCCCTTCCCTTCATCCAAAGGACGGCGGAGCCGGTGGAAGGGGGCCGGGGGGTTAGGTCTCAACGACCAGCCCTCTTTCCACTAACTCTTCCGCCAGCTCTCGCACGTCTCGCAGCGCCACCTCCGGCGTTACCTCGCACCTGTCGCACACGACGGCCGCGATCTGGGCCAGGCTGTGTTGGCCGTCGGCCAGCTCCCAGATCAGGCTTCCGACCGGGTTGAGCATGAAGGAAGCGCTGCCGTCCAACGCGGCGATAAAAGTCTCGCCCTCGATCTGGCGGTGCAGAAACGCGCCGTCTATACGTTTGATGCGGGTATGGTCAAACATAGCTATACCACCCCCAACTCGCGCAGCACGTCCAGCACGCGCGGCAGCGGCTCTTGCCACAGCCACTCGACGCGCAGCCAAAAGCCGGGCAGGGCGTTGGCGTGATACGTGCCCTGGTCGCCGCTGAAAGCCGGGCGATAGTGCCCCCCCTCCAGGCGATTGAACTCGGCCCAACGCGCTTGCGGATCGATCAGCCAGTATTCCGGCACGCCGCCCCGGCCGTACTCGTAGAACTTGTCGCCCCGGTCGCGCCCGATGCTTTCGGGTGAGACGATCTCGATCACCAGGTCGGCCGGGCCCTCCAGGTGGGTCTCCTTCAGGCGGTCCAGGTGCTCGTTGGCCACAAAGAGCAAATCCGGCTCGCGGCCGCGCTCTAGCTTCATCTGGAACGGCGCCGGCCGTATCACGCCTAGCCCGCGTGTCTCGACATAGATGCTCATGACAGCGCTCAAGAAGCGTGCCAGGTCTTGATGACGATTTGATGCCGGTGATGTCATAACTGCCTCTCCATCGACCCACTCAGCCAATGTATCCTCGTCTGCCCAGGCCAGGAATTCTTCGTAACTCATCTTGATGTGCCTGGAGGACGTTAAGAGCGTATCCAGCAGTTTGCGGCGCAGCGCCTCGTCACCTGGCGTGATGGGGGCCACGGCGCGCCGCACGGTTTGTACCCATTCCTCACTCATAGCTCACATCCTTCGTGTACTGTTCCTATATGCGCTAGTATAACACAAGCCCGCCATGCCTGCAACCCTATCCGTTTCGTAACTCAGGTCACAGAGATACACGGAGCAAACAGAGCTTCACAGAGAAGATTGAGCCTTTTTAAAGCCTCTGTGCATCTCTGTGCGCCCTCCGTGAGGCTCTGTGTAAATAAAAAATACACCAGGCTGAGTAGATACTCCGTTTCGCGTGTCACCTTGTCCCCCTGTCACCTTGTTTGCGCTCGGTGCAAATCGGGTGTACAATGGGTCAATATGGACTGAAACGTTCTGATTGAAGCGGAGGAGAATATGGGCAACCCCCTTGCTTTTGATAAACGTATCGCTTACCTGGCCTTGGCTGTGGGGATCGCCGTTTTGCTGGTGGTGTCGCTGCCGGCCGCCCTGCGCACGGCCGTCGCCCAAGGCTCGTTGAGCGTGAGCGTCACGCTTAGCCCCGCGACGGTGAGAGTGGGCGACTATCTGATTTATACGGTCGTCGTGAGCAACTCGGGCAGCGCTGTCACGGGCGCGCAGGTGGTCGACACCCTGCCGGCCGAGGCCAGCTTTGCGTCGTGCACGGCCACACAGGGAACGTGTACAGGCACTTCTGGCACGATCTGGACGGGCGATGTCGGCGCCAACGGGTCCGTGACGATCACCTACATGGTTCGCGTGAACAGCATGCCGGCGAGTGGCTTGTTGAGCAACACCTTCACCGTAACCCCCGGCAACGCTTCGGCGACGATCTCTGTTGCCCTGGCCGCCGACTTTGGCTCGTCTATCAAAATCGCCAGTTCTACTGTCGTCACGAACGGCGAATTGTTGACCTATACGATTTATGTGCGCAACACGGGTGGGCCGGCGACTGGGGTGACTGTGGTGGAAACGCCGTCTGTGGCCGCGATGGTTGTGCCGCCCTGCTGGGCATCTAAGGGAACTTGTACGGCGCAAATAGGCGTCATCTGGACGGGTGATATGGCGCCCGGCGAGGTGGTAGTCATTACCTACGTCGTTCGTATCATAGGTGGCACGCTGGATTGGCCGGTGTGGAACGTGTTCAGCGTAAACGGCACGCCGATGGCCACCACCGAGGCGCGCCTCAACCCGCAGACACCTCCCACACCTACCGATACGCCCACACCCACACCCACATCCACTGAACGTCCTCGCCCTCCTCGTCCTACGGACACGCCTGTGCCGACGGTGACGCCTATCCCTACCCCCTTCGAACTGCCCGAGACAGGCGGGGCAGCGCCGCCGGGCGGAATCGTTGTTGGCCTGCTTGTGGTGCTAGGCTGGACGTTGGGCGGCTTGGTGCTCCACTCCAGGCGCGGGAAGGAGAGGCAGGATGGGTGAGGAATGGGTACAAACTGTGCAGCGCGCCGTGGCCCCCATCACACCGGGTGACGAGGCGCTGCGCCGCAAATTGTTGGACGTGCTTTTGACGCCCCATCGTCGCCCCAAGATGAGTTACGAAGAATTCCTGGCCTGGGCCGACGAGGATACGTTGGCCGAGTGGGTCGATGGAGAGGCAGTTATGACATCACCAGCCTCCAATCGCCATCAAGACCTGGCACGTTTCTTGAGCGCTGTCATGAGCATCTATGTCGAGACACG
>JAFGFO010000485.1 GCA_016931085.1 Thermoflexales bacterium | reverse complement strand
TCAAAAAAGCGGGGGATGGAAGACTTCCGAAGTCTTCTTAGACTTCGGAAGTCTGGCCCGAAGCCCGGCGGCCCCGAAATATTGAGAGGATACGAGCTAGCCCTTGAGGGTGGGCGGCGGGCACGCGTGTTTTTCTTCGATGCGGGATAGCGCCGGGATGAAAAACATGCCCACGCCCACAACGCTCATGAGAAGGCCGGTGAGCAGGTACCAAAGCTGCACCCCCCTGGCGTCCGCGAACGGCCCGGCGATGAGCATGCCGAGCGGGGACATGGCCGACGAGCCGCTCGTGACCAGGGTAAACACACGCCCCTGCATGTCGGGCGGGACGGTGGCCTGCAGCACGGCCTGAATCGAGCCGCTGACCATAGGCAGCATAAAGCCGATGCCGAACATCGCGCCGACTGCCAGCAGCAAAGCCGTGGCGGGCAGCAGGCCCATCACCGTTAGCCCGGCGCCAATCGACACCAAGGCCAGGGTTACAGTCACGACCCGGCGCTTGAAGCCGCCCCACACACTCAGCGTCAGTCCCCCCACCACCATGCCGATCCCCAGCGCCGATTGCAGCCAGGCCAATTGGATAGCCCCGCCGTTAAGGCGATCGGTGACCAGGATGGGAACGAGCGCGAAGGCCGGCACGGCCACCAGGTGCAGCAGGCCAATAATGGCGACCAGCAGCGCCAGGCCGGTCCACTGCCACACAAAGCGCAGTCCATCGCGCACGTCGGCCAGCACCGAGAACTGTGTTCCCCGCTCGAGCGAAGGCGCTGGCTGCGGAATATGAACGAAAAACAACGGCGCGACTGCCAGGCCGGCGCTGAGCACGTCGATGGCCAACACCCCCTGCATCGGCAGTGCCTCGAGTAGCATCGCCCCCAACAACGGCGAGACAATGTTGATCAGGCCATTGAGACTCTGGTTCAAGCCGGCGATGCGCGACAGGTGCCGTTCTGGCACCATCAACGAAGTCGAGGCCTGCATGGCCGGCCAGTGAAAGGCGCTGCCCAGCGCCCGGATGAACATGAGGGCATAGATGTGCCAAATTTGCACGACCCCGGCCGCGTACAGCAGCGCCAGTCCGCCCGTCGCCAGGGCGATGAGGCTGTCGGCCGCGATCATCACCGCGCGCCGGTTCCAGCGATCCACCAGTGCGCCGGCAAACGGCCCGATCAAGACGGGCGGCAGCAAGGCCGTCAGAGAGGCCATAGCCAGCACCGTGGCAGAGCCGGAGGTCTTGGTCAACCACCAGACCAGCGCAAATTGCACCAGTTGGCTGCCCAGCAGCGAGAAGGCCTGCCCGCTCCAGACGACGAAAAAGGGGGCCAGGTCAGGCGAGCGGCCGGCCGCGTCCAGCTTTGAGTGCGATGCGATACGAGTTGACATTGGTTTACTCCTTGTTTAAAAAATATCTGAGGGCAGGATAGCCTATCCCGCCCTCAGTCTATACAAACGATTGAGCCGGCGCATAGGGATGCGTCGGCCTGCGCGCTCGCGTTTGTATTAAAAATAAGTATCATCTCAATAATTCGGGGAAATCAAGCACGCGAGCCAGACTTCCGAAGTCCTAAAGACTTCGGAAGTCTTCCATCGCCCCGCTTTTTTGAAAAGATACAAAAATAATGTCGAGCAGCGCAGTGCTGCTCGACAGAAGCTAGTTTACCACACTCGTGAAAAAAGCGCAAGTCGCGCGCACCAGCCCTTCAATTCTTCAAGACGAGCGGCAGATACACCATGATACCGCTCGGCATCACGCGCACCGTGTCGGTCAGGAATGGAGCGTGATCCAGCATCGCGTTGAGCGTGACGGTGTATAACTGGTAGTTGGCCAGCCCCGTCAAGCTGTAGGCGCGCGTGGCGCTGAGCGGGACAGTCGCGCTCAGCGCCGGGGAGGCCTGGTGATAGTACGTCAAGCGCCATGTGGACGTCGCCGGCAAGGTGACGTTGACGTCCCAATCCAAATAGATCGTCGCATTGCCGGGCAAGCCTTGCAGCACCAGCGGCTCTTTGACGATCTTGTAGATGCGCGCTTGCTCGCGGGCAAAGCTGTCTTGGAAGCGGCCGTCGGCGATGGGGATAACCCGGTCGGGACGAAGCGGCGTGTACGTCGCGCGAACGCCGGCCGTGCCAGGTGTGATGACCTCCTCGAAAGTGAGGCTCACCTGGCCGGTCTGGTAATTCACCGTTCCGGCGGCGTCCACCGTGCCGAAAATCGTGCCGCTGATCACGCCATTGCCACGATCGAAGGCCGGTATCCACACAAGCCGGTCTGGCCGCTGCGGCCACAGCCCGTGAACGATGAGGCTGCCGGGCTTGAGGGGGGCTTGATTCAGCGTAAAGTTAAAAGTCCGGCCGCCCTCGGCCGAGCCGTGGTCCTCACAGACCGTCTCGAACTGGCCAAAGACTTCGGCCGCCTCCCATTGCCCCTCCAGCCCGCCGAGCTCAAAGCTCACGTCGATGCTGTGCGCCTCGCGCGGCTGCCCGTCCCGATCTTGCTCGAAATCCGGCTCGGTCACCCGCACCGCGAACACGTAAACCTCGTCCTCCGTCTCGCGGATCATGGTATCCACCAAGCTGCCGCGCGTGTTGGCGGTATCGGTGAGCGTGCGGCTCGCCGGCGGCCCCAGCACGATCGGTGCATAGTAGGCGATCTGATCCGCGAACTCGGCCATCACGCCCAGGTTCTCGGGGGGGCGCAGGTACTCGCGATAGAGGAACCAGTTGACGCCCTTGATGCCGTGGACGACGTGCATCCAGGCCATCATGCGGACCTGGCCCGGCGTTGGGCCGGGCATGGGGTACTGCGCGTCGGTTTCGCTGATGTTCACCCCTTCGACCGAGGACATGACCGGCACCAGGTCATAGTTTTGGGCGCGCGCGTAATCCATCGCGGTAGCGTACGCGGCGTACATGCCGCGATCCGGCTCGGCCAAGGCCGGGTTATAGTGAAACTCGAGCGGGTATACGTCGAACATGAAGGTGTCAAAGATAAAATGCTTCTTGCCGCCAAACGAGTCCGCGTTGAACAGGTAATTGTACGGCCGCTGCATCCCGTCGGGGAAGCCATAGTAGGGCAAGTAGCGATGGCCATACTGCGACGGGGCGACCAGGTGATGGGGATCGAGCTGGTGGCACTTGTAGGTCCAGGCGTCCATCGCCTGGGCCGGGTTGCGCTGGCTGTAATTGCCCATGTTCTGCTCGTCGCCCCACCCCCAGCCGAACAAGGCCGGGTGATCTTTGGTCGCGTTGACGTAGGCCTCGAGCTGGCCCATGTCCCAATTCCGGGTATGGTACCGCACCCCGGCCCCCTCCCACTCTACCGGGCCGACGATATACAGGCCGCGCTTCTCGGCGGCGTCGAGGTACTGCGTCCAGGTATCGATATTGTCCTCTGGATAATAGCCGACCACGGTCCCGCCGTTCAGATAGAGCCGCCAGATATCCATCTTGTCCTCGTCGACCATCCACGGCATGATGGCAAAGAAGGGCTGGCCGTCCACGATATAGGCGTTGTTCTCGTCGATGCCCACGCGCGGCCGGCCGGCGTAGGGCTTGGCGAATTTCTCGCGAATCTCGTCCAACACGCCACCGCCGGCGTCGAGCAGTTGGGCCGTCAGCGTATAGTTGCCGGCCGGCAGGTTCTCGTTGCGCAGCAGGAATTTCTCCTCGGCGGCCAGATTGGCCTTGTCGACCAGCACGGCGCTGTAGCTACTGTCGCCCGCCACCGTCACCCGCAGCTTGTTGGCGGGATCGCTGTAGACGGCGCCGGGCACCTGGGCGTAGATGTACTGGGCGATCCGCCCGTGATACGGCGCGTGCCACAGCTCGAAGGCGGTCGAGATGTCCCGAAGCGAAAGCGCCGCGCCGTAGATCCTCAGCTCGTCGACGAGGCCATCGAAAATGGCCGGCTCGGACGTGCGCTTGCCCAGCAGCAGGCTGTCGGTCGAGCCGGCCAGCGCGCCGGTGTGTGCCTGGCTGCCCCGCTCCCGGCCGTCCACAAAGATGCGCACCGCCGCGCCATCGTAGGTGAGGGCATAGTGATGCCAGTGAGCGTTGTCGATCTCCCAGATATTGTAAGCGGATACATCGGCGTTCCCATTCACAGTTGTGACACGGACCTGGATTGTCCCCCCTGAGCTGATGGTCACGCGGAACTGGCCGGGCTTGTCGACCAGGCAGCCATAATCGCCCTTGGCGTTCTTCTTGGCCCAAAACGAGAGGGTAAACTCGTCCAGGCCATTGAAAACCCCGCCCGGGTCTGCCACCGAGATGTAGCGCTCGCCGTCCAGCTTCGCCGCCTGGGCAGCCTTGCCCTGGACGAAACTGGCCGTCCCATCTTGCCAGCTCGCCGCCAAGCCATTGGCCGAGCTGTCGGCCAGATTGCCGTCCAGGGCCATGTCCAGCCAGGCGGTCGCGGCCGGCCAGGGCGGCAACCTGGGCGGTTGCCCGCTGACGGTGATGTGGGTCGTGGTGGTGGCAACGTCCACCGGGCTGCCGATGGGCGTGCCGTCCGTTTGAAAGTTTTCCCACAGCGACACCGTCAGCGTCACCGTGAAGGTCCCCGGCCGCATAAAGATGTGGGTCACGGCGATGCCGCCGTCGGCCGAGTAGTAGAAGGGGTCGCCGTACTTGATCACGTAATCGTCGCCCAGGTCCCATTCATAACGCGCCCTGGACAGGTCTCCGCTGCCAACGTACGTGGTGCCACTCGCATCAAAGAGGACATCTTCGCCTATGTCGACGTTGGCGGATGGCTCTATGTCTATGGTGGGCGTCAGCGTCCCCAATTGAGGCGAGGCCGCCCAAGCGCTGCTCAACGCTCCCAGTAGACACAGCAGCGTGACGAATCCAAACAGTCGAATGGACTTCATGATACCTCCTTTACACCCATCAGTGCCGGTATGTGTGGTTTCCGTTCTCCATTATACCATATCCCTACCCACGAATGGGGCATCGTCTAGCCCGGCCCAGGCGCGCAGCCAGCCGGTATGGCGTCTGGCTGGAACAGGCCCAACGCTTCGACTACCGCGTCGTCCAGCGTCCAGCTCATGGCGCGCGCCCTGGCCTCGGCAGTGGCCTCCGCCGGCAGGCTATTTTCCAGCTCGACCAGCAAGCCCTGGGCCTCGATAACCGTGGGCCGAAATGTCAGCGGGTTGTGGGCCACAAAGGTTGCCAGTTCGTAGGCCGGCAGGCAGCGGCCTGTTTTCGAGGCCAACTCGGCCAGGCCATGCAAGATATTGGTGGTAAAACGCGTATGGTAGTAGCGTGGCCTGAAAGGATCCCAATACGTGAATCGAGAGGCGCATGATAACTGATCGACGGGCTATCGGAATAGCCGGCTGCTCGCGTTTGAACGCCATTATACTCCCAATAGCAGAAACGGGCAACGGCTGCCGCCCCTCCCATCCCTGATAGTTTCCTGATAACCCACTGCTACAATAGAAACGTGAATGAGACGAAAAACAGCCTGGCGAGCCAGGTGAAACACGATGAAATCATCAGGCACTTATCTATCCTACTTGCTCCGTTTGTGGCGATCCGGCCCAGATGAGCAAGCACCCTGGCGAGCGTCGCTCGAGTGCCCGCTGACAGGGGAGCGACAGGGATTCGCCAACCTGCGGGACTTGTTTGCGTTTCTGGAGAGCGTGGTCCACAAGAGCCAGGAGCCAAACGCCGGGGCAGGTGACAGCGCGTAAATCGATCCCCCTCACCTCGCGCTTTGAGGTATGAAAAGGGGCAAGACAAACCCAATCACACACAGGAGGTTAATTATGGTTACAAAGATTCGTGTATACAAGACTGGATTCGTTCTGATCGCCCTGGGTATAGCGTGCTTCGCACTGGCCAGTTGCGGCGGGGGTGGAGAGACCAACCAGGATCTCGTCACCCGCTTCAAGCCGCAGTACGCCGAGATGCGCGCCAAGCTGCAGCAAGTCGCCGAAAAAATCCCCGAGCGGGCCAACGGGCAAAAAGTGACGCAAAGCTTGTCTCCGCAGCCTCAATACACCTACGGGGCCGACACGCCGGCGAACACCGACATCATGATGTACCCCCACCTGATCGACCCCAACGAGAACCTGCATCTGGACCAGCTCGACATGGCCTGGGGCAGCTCTCTGCAGCGCGCTTTACAATACACGGGCGAAAAAAGCTCGCTGACCACGACCGCCTTGAAAAACAAGGCGTCTGAAAGCATACAGCGCACGCTCGAGGGCGGCCTGCAGACCCGGTACCTGGCCGTGGCCAAAGTGCTCGCCTACCAGCCGGTCACCGCCGTGAGCAAGGACAGCTTCAAGGGCGGCTCAGCCCAGGTGGACGGCTACCTGGTCGACCTGGAAAGCCAGCAGATCCTGTGCTCGTTCAGCGTTTCGGCCAGGCCGCAGGAACACATCGATTACAAGTATAAAGAAGGCGACAACCCAACCGTGGCCTTGGCCAGATGGGCCAACTCCAGCCTCGAAAGTAACGCCCGCGCCGCGTTCATCGAGGCGTTGAACGAATTCTGCGGGGGCAACTTTTCACTCGGCAAATAAAGATCTAGAACAGGGAGGCCTAGCATGAAAGATCATGCACATTACTCTATCGTTCGTTTCGCTTCAATCATCATCGTCATCACTGTCCTGCTCACAGCTTGCAGCAGCAATCAGATCACTTATCAAGTGAGCGGCACGGCCAAACAGGCCGAAGTGAGCTATACCGACAGCAGCGGCAAGAGCCAGACAGCCACAGTCGACCTGCCGTGGGAGATCAGCTACAAGGTGGGCAGCCCGGCCAAGTTCTCGCTCAGCGCCCGCAACACCGGCAGCCAGGGCAGCCTTGCTTGCGTCGTTCTGCTCAATGGTAAAGAGTTGGGCAGCGTCAAGGATGCCAGGCAATACGTCAGTTGTGAAGGGCAAGTCCGCCAGAGCGGCAGCAGCACCAACATCGATTTCCACAGCAGCCAGGACGTTCTGCCAGGGGGGATCTCTGCACTGCCGGCAACTCCAACGCCGCCGCCCGCCGCCCCACGCACCAACGGCGGCGGCAGCGGGCTGGCGGCGTTCAAGGGCGTGCACAAATCCGCCAAACAGGAGCTTTTCCTCTTGCGCTTCGACGGCAGTCAGGCAGAGGTCGTGCCCCTGACCGAGGGGGCCGGAGTAATCGGCTCTCCCATCTGGTCACCCGATGGCGCCAAGTTGCTCTTTATCAGGCAGCAAGGCACAGGCAAAGCCAAGGTGGCCGGCATGTACGTGTTGGATATGGACGGCTTGCAGATGACCCGCCTGGTCGACCAGCTCGAGCTCGGGGTGGACACTCTATATACGCCCGCCTGGTCACCGGACGGCAGCCAGATCCTCTTTAGCGGCAAGCGTCAAGACAAAGGTGAAATCTATGTCGCGCCATTCAGAAATGGCACGCCATTTCTGAACAGTGCAGGGACAAGCACTAACGTGATCGATCTGAGCAGTCACGCGACCGACGATTGGGAGCCTTGCTGGTCGCCGGATGGCAAAACCATCTACTTTCACTCCGAGCGCAAAGGAGACAGGCAGGGCGAGATTTACGCCATGGATGCCGATGGCACCAACGTGCGCCAACTCACCGATCTCGGCGGCGGGGTTATGGGGGGGATAGACGTATCGCCCGACGGGCGCCGATTGGCTTTTTATCGCGACAGCGACATTTACGTGGTCAACACCGACGGCACAGGCCAGGCCAACTTGACCGACGATAAGGCGCGCGACTATTTCCCAGCCTGGTCACCCGACGGCAGCAAAATAGCTTTCGAGTCGGATCGCTCGCCGGAAAAAAGCAGTTCTGGCGCTGCCCAGTCCGACATTTACGTGATGGACGCAGACGGATCGAACGCCACGCGCTTGACGACCGATATCGACAACGACAATTCTCCTCGCTGGAGCCTGGACGGCCACCTGATCACGTTTGTATCCAAGCGGGAGAACCGGAGTGAGCTGTACATCGTCGGCGCGGATGGCACTGGCGAGACACGCTTGACCGAGGACAACAACTGGAATACATCTCACTTGTTCTGGCAGCCGGCGTCCGCCAGCACCGCCCTGGCCAGACTGCCAGACACACCCGTGCGCTTTGCCGAGCCGGCCGCGTCCGCATCTCCCACGCCCGTTCCACTCGAGCTGACGGCCAAGGACCACGCGGAACAAGGCATCCTGTACTATGGGCAGGGCCAGTACGAACAAGCCATTGCGGAATTCGAGCAGGCGGTCAAGTTCGAACCTGATCATGCACCCCACCATCGCAACCTGGGCACAGCGCTCATGAAGCAGAACAAATACCAGACCGCGCTGGCTGCTTATCAGCAAGCCGTCCAGCTCAACCCGAGCTATGGGGAAGCTTATGGCGACATGGTGGGCGCTTATATCGGTCTGGGTCAACTGGAGGAAGCGGTCAAGGCCGGCGGTCAGGCCATCAAGCTGGCGCCAGCCTATGCGACGGGACACAACAACCTGGGACTCGCCTATTACAGGCAAGGCAAGCTCGACGAGGCGATAACCCAGTACCAAGAGGCGTTGCGGCTCAATCCCAGCGATGTCCTGGCCTACCTCAATTTAGGGGTGACCTACCGCGACAAAGGCGAGTACGACAAGGCCATCTTGGTGTTCGAGGAGTATCTGCGCAAGTGGCCCAACGCGACAAACAAAGACGCCGTCGAAGAAGAGCTCACCAAGCTCAAGGCAAAGGGAAATTAAATGGGTGTGACCAAAATCAGTTGACTGCTTTGTAAACGCCCATCACCCACCGCCATGTAGTCCAATCCCCCTCCCCTTTGTGGGAGGGGTTAGGGGAGGGGAAAGCTATCGCGGCTGACCGTTCCCCCCCCTCAATCCCCCCCAC
>JAFGFO010000484.1 GCA_016931085.1 Thermoflexales bacterium | reverse complement strand
GACAAAGCCACGGGATTGCCGCACGGCGCGGATGATCCACTCGAACTTGGGATGAGGGTTGTGCAGGTGGGCAGCGTCACATAGAACGCCCAGGACCGACAAGTCACCTACTTGACCGGTCTCCTGCAGCAAGGCTCTTTCGTCAATCTGTCCAATATGACGTATCAGCCAGCCAAGTGTTACCCACGTCAGCCGGCCTGATTCTCGGCAGTAGGCTGTGCTTTCAGCGATGACTTGCTCAGGGCTGCGGACAGCCACAGCAGCATCTACTTCGGCCAATAACACCGCACCTCCTAACCGAGACCATTCCTGAAACAAGGTGTCTAATCGATCTCCCATCCTTGCTCCTGCAAAAAGTACCTGATCTTTTGCGCCCAATCTGGCCGGAATGTGCTCACGTTATGCATGATAGCCACGAGTGTTTCCTTGTCAGCCTCAGACATTGAGGGAAGCAATATTTCCAGGTCTTCCATGTCCTGCTCACGCAAAGCGACGATTTTCATAGCTGCTTGTTCTGACTGTCCCAACACATAGAGATGAAGGTGCTGCAACAACGGTATCGGCAATGGGACGAGCCGGTGATAGAAATCGGGCGGTAAAATATCGGCAAAGCCTTTCACGGCGTCATTCATCCAGTCCTCGGGTAAATCGTGTTCTTGGGCGACCATTTGAGCAGCTTGTCGCAGCTCCCTTATATCGCCGCGCAGCATCAGCACGTCAATATCGCGTGTGGCGCGGCGAGCGCCAAAGTGCAAGATCATTGCCGCGCCGCCGACCAAGGCAACATCACACGAGGACGATAATCGACCATCCAGTTCCTGGAGGATTCTTACGAGCTCTTGCTTGTCCATAATCTCTTGCAGGCATTGCTCTTTTGCTTGCTGTCCATTTGCCAGAAACAGCAAACAGTGTAGCCATCCGTAATAAGGCTGCACATAGATGCCTGCTACTATTCTACTCGCTCAGTCCTTAAATGGCAAATTAGAAATTGCGGGCCTGAGCATCTCTTCTCAACGCTGCTGGCCCTTTCCTGCAGCGATGGTCGCCACCCGCGCATGGTGGCGATCCCACAGGCGCGAGGCGGTGCGCTTGGGCATCATGTCCGGCACCAGGTTGGTGGTGAATACGGTCGGCAGTTGCTGCATGACGCGGTGATCTACAATCTGGTACAGCTTGTCGTGCGCCCAGGTCACTTCGAACGGTTGCCCCGAGCCGCCGTGGTTCTCCGCTCCCAGGTCGTCCATGACCAGAACTGGCGCATTCTTGACGCTCTCCAGCCGTTGGTGAAAATCACCCCTCCGGTAGCCATTGCGTAACTCGTCGAGCAAGGCCGGCACGCTCTCAAAGTAAGCCGGCTCGCCGCGCGCCAGCAGGGCGTTGACGATGGCCGCCGCCAGGTGTGTCTTGCCTCGACGGTTTGGACCGACCAGCGTCAGAAAGAACCAGTCTTGCCCCCAGGGATCGCCGGCAAACTTGCGTGCGTGGTTAAAGGCGTCGCGGTTGTCGTCGCCGACCTGGAAGGTCTCAAAGGTCATCCTCCACAGCGCCGGGGGCAACGCGGCTCGAATAGTGGCCGCCTGCCTGGCGCGAGTACAGGCACATGGGATCAACCGGTTGGCCTGCGAATGATGAGGCGGTAGGTTACTGACGATGTAAAACCCATCGCACTGCCCAGTCGCCGGGCAGGCTGGGATACGAACCGGTTTGAATGGAATAGACGTCATTTTGTACACTCCTCGTCTGAAACTCGATAATTCGAATAATCCAACTGCTCAAAATCGCCGCTGCCGGTAGGCCCCCCTCGTCCGTTGCCGTTCTGGGTGCGCAGTGTGCCCCACAGGTAATCCAGCGGGTCACCGGCATACTCGTGACCGGCAATGCGGCAAGCGGTTTGCCACACCTTGGCCGGACCGCCAAGCTCGCGGCACATTTTGCCGATTTCGGCCTTGTCTGACTTGTCTGGCCAGGTACGCAGCTCGCCGCGATCCCATCGCAAGCCCATCAACTGGCCGACATTGACGGCCACGATATAGACCTGGATACGCTTGTCGTTGGCGTGATCGCGCAAATCGCGCAGAACCCGCTCGCGCCACGCTTGCAAAGGCTCTTTTTTGAGCCAATCCGGTCCGGCGGCTGGCGCATCGCGCCTGGATGCGGAGCATCCATCGGCCGCCTGTGGCACACGGGCAGCAGGCTTATCTCGCTGCTGGCTGCCATTGCCGGAAACGCCGGTGGTGTGCGCATTGCGCTCCTGGCCGTCGTCCGGGGTGCCAAAAACCGAAAATGCAAGCTGTGACGCGTGGTCTTCGTTTCGAGTGTTCGCGCCAACAGAAGCGAGTGAGCCGCTTGCCGGCTCACTTCCGAAGGAAGTGTTAACAACGTTAGTTGTTAACATAGATGACCGGCCGTTTTCCGGCTGGTACGGGGTCTGTACCGGCTGATTTCCGGCTGGTACAGGGGTCTGTACCGGCTCATTTTCAGCCGGTACGGAGGACTGTATCCGTACCAGCCGTTTTTCGGCTGGTACGGACAAAAACTGTTTCCACTCGCTTGGGATGGGGTAGTAGGCCCCATTGGCAATATTGGCCAAGACCTCCACGGGCAAGGCGGTCTCGTGTTGGTAGTCAACGGGCAGCTCGGTAACCGGGCGTGGACCGGTTTCGCCGGCTTGCTGCCAGGCAGCAACGGCCTGGCGCTGTTGAGCCAGGTAAACTTCGGCTACCGATGACAGATTGTAGATGAGTGAGCTGAGGTCCCATTGCTGCGCCTTCATCCGGGGAGAATCGGGCAGGTTGCCAGGGCCATAGTAGGCAATCATCTCGTCGCGGGTGTAATAGATGCGGCTGGTAAAGACCAGGCCCATCTTGCGCAGCTTGCCAAGATAGTCTTCACGAGTGCGCACCGGGGTTGTCATGGGTAGATTGCTGAGGCGCAGCACAAAGTCTTGATCGGAACGCAACGCCATCACGTGCACCAGCAGCATGGCCTCGGCGTCAGATAGACGTAGTGGCTTTCCCTGCTGCGGCGTGTGAACCAGGTGGCGGTAAAAACGCATAAAGAGATTGGGGACGTTGCCGATGCCAAACTGGAGCGCCAACGACCCAAAATGAACCTGGATAGCGCACTCGGTATCTTGGACTTTCATAACTTGATTTCCCTCCTGGCGGCGTTCACGAATTGTGTCAAGTGACTGCGAAAGTACAGCTCGACACTGCCGGTCGGCCCCTTGCGATGCTTGGCGACGATGATCTCGGCCACGTTTTTGCGCTCGGTGTCGGGGTTGTACAGGTCTTCGCGATAGACGAACATCACCACGTCGGCATCCTGCTCGATGCTGCCCGAGTCGCGCAAATCACTCAGTATCGGGCGCTTGTCGGCACGCTGCTCGACCGCACGCGACATCTGCGAGGCGATCAGCACCGGCACGTTCAGCTCGCGAGCCAGGTTCTTGATGGCCTTGGATTGGTAGCTCACCTCGGCGTTGCGGTTTTCGTATCGCTTGCTGCCGTCGACATCCATCAATTGCAGATAGTCCACCACAACCAGGTCGAGGCCGTGCTGGGCGTGCAGGCGGCGCGCCTTGCTGCGCAACTGCATGGGCGTCAGCCCTGGCGTGTCGTCGATCCACAGCCTGCCCTCGCCGCCGGCCGACAGCCGCCCGCTGGCCTCTACAAAGTGCGTCCAT
>JAFGFO010000483.1 GCA_016931085.1 Thermoflexales bacterium | reverse complement strand
CCGGACGCGCTCATCGGCGACGTGCCCACCCTGATCGGCACCGACGGCCAGGCCAAGATGAGCAAGAGCTTGAACAACGCCATCCTCCTGTCGGACGACGAGGAGACGGTTACTCAGAAAGTGCGCACAATGTACACCGATCCCAAGCGCGTCCACGCCAACATCCCCGGCACGGTCGAGGGCAACCCGGTGTTCAGCTATCACGACGCCTTCAACCCGGACGTGGACGAGGTCAATGACTTGAAAGAGCGCTACCGGCAGGGCAAGGTGGGCGACGTGGAAGTGAAAAAGAAGTTGGCTCGCGCGATCAACGCCTTTTTGGACCCCATCCGCGCTCGCCGGGCCGAGATCGTTGCGCGGCCCGGGCTGGTCGAGGAGGTATTGGTGGCCGGCACACGCCGGGCGCGCGTCCAGGCGAGCGAAACCATGCGACTGGTGCGCGAGGCGATGGGGATGTACGGGACCAAGCTGCGCGAGCAGCTATAAGGCAGGTGCAACGCACCTAGGAAGGTGCATCGCACCTGGCTATTTTCGGAGGAGCCGATGAGCGAGTCAACTAAGCGAGCGTTAGTGTTATCTGGCGGAGGGGGGCGCGGAGCCTATCACGTGGGCGCGCTGCGCTTTCTCGAGGAACACGAGTGGTTTCCCGATGTCGTCGTCGGCACGTCGATCGGAGCGGTGAACGGGGCGGCCATCGTCTCGGGCCACACGGCCCATTCGCTGTGGGCCTTGTGGAAAAAGCTGACGACCGAGGACGTGCAGCGGCCCAACCTGGATTTGCTGATCGACAAGTCCAACAGCCTGCTGGACACCGCCCCGCTGCGCAAGACGCTGACCGAGGGGGGCTGGCTGGACCTGGAGCGCATCAATCATCAGCCGCCGAGCAAGCACCTGCGCATCACAGTGGTCGAGGCGCGAACGGGCCGCTTGCGCGTTTTCGGCAACAGTTGCAACGCTTCCGGCAAGCGCAGCGAGCACGTGCCGATCAGTGTGGATCACATCGTGGCCAGTTGCAGCATCCCGATCGTCTACCCGCCCACGACGATCGACGGCACCACTTTTTGGGACGGCGGCACCGTGTCCAACACCCCCCTGGGCGCCGCTATCGACGCCGGGGCTGACGACATCGTGGTGGTGTTGATGACACCCTGGGAGGATGAGCAAGTTCAGCCTCGCTATACGCCCGTGAGCGGCCTGCAGGGGCTGCTGCTGTCGGCCCAGGCCGCCTTCGAGTGGGCGCTGCTGGCCTCTTTCCAGGCCGATCTCAAGCTCTTCAACCGCACCAACAGCCTGGTGCAGGTGCAGGCCGAGAACGCGGCCTTGAAGGCGGCCGCCGGCGAGGCGCAGGACGAGGGCCGCCCAGGCCGGGTCTTTCGCGAGATCCCGTCCCCGATCATCGTCGCGCCGCAGGAGCCTATCCCCGTGGCGGACATCATCCGCTACGAGCCGGACAACCACGTCAAGCTGTACGAGCTGGGCTACCAGGACGCCAAGTCCGCCTGGGCGCGGGCGGGGCGGCGGGTGGAATAATACAGCTCAAGCGATGGATGTAGTATGAGCGTTGGAGTCAAGCCCAATCCAGCAGCTTGATGAGATCACTCATGGAGATAACTGTAATCCCGGCATCCTTGAGCGCACGCGCGACCGCGTCTTCTTTCAGGTCGCCATCTTCAGTCACAAGGTAATCAACCGCCCCGTAGATCGCCGCGGCGATCACTTTGTCGTCGTCTGGATCTCGGCAGATTGGCACCATCTCGGGTGCAGCCACGACCTCAATGTCCTGAACCAAGTGGCTGCGAAAAGCGCGCAGTAGCTCGGGATAAATCAAATTGGCGATATCAGGATAAGCCAATACCCGTTCATACTCCTCCAACAGCGAGGGCGAACAAACTAGGCTGAAACGCCTTGCTTCCCAAGCCATCACGAACGTGGCCAGCTCGGGCGGACGCACCAACGCACGGACGAGTTGATTCGTGTCAAGTGTGATTCGCATGCCTTACGCCTTCGCCCGGCGTGCTTTCTCAACCAAGGCCGTCAACTCCTCATCAGAGATGTCGGCATGCGGCGCACCCGCTTTCGAAGCTTCCCGAATAGCGGCCAACGTAGCAACGAAGCGGGCCCGGCGCGCCTCGGTATCCCCCTCCGAGGTGGACGTCGGCACGGCAATGACTGCAACCGTCGTCCCGACTGGCATGTCAGGCGGCAGCTTGATCATGTGATCAGCGCCAACCGTCGTAACGTATGCCGGTGTCATCACCGAGCCCATGTCCCACCTCCAATCTGCAAAAAACGTTCCAAAATATTATGCGAATCGTATGATCATTCTATCACGATTCACTCATAGTGCAACTTGTCAACAGTTAAACAGAAACCGAGTTTTTCCCCTCCCCCGCGCTTGCCCATGTCCGGCGCTGCGCGCCGGCGGGCCGCTGGGCGCGCTTGGGGGTGCAAGGCAAAAAACTCGGTTTCTTAAAGGTGCTAGCCCTCGCGCAGAGCCAAGGGCAAATAGACCTTGAAGCCGGCCGCGCCGGCGTAGTAGTACTGGCCATCGTTATCGTCCAGCGCCACGTTGCCGGCCGCGTCGACAGCCTGAACGACAAAGGGCGTGGCGCCGTCGCCGGGGAAGCTGGCCTGCCAGCTTGCACCGTCGAGCGCCATGGCGCGGCTGCGCCAGGCGCCGCCTTCGTCCCACGTGACCAGCACTTCGTACAGCCCCGATTCGTCGCTCACCGGCGCGCGCACGGTCACCTGGCCGGCCGAGTGGGTCGCCTGCAGAGCGCCGATGGCCGGCGCGGTCGAGTCGGCCGTGTCCACGCCATAGTAGGTCTTGAGCTCGAGCGTCGTAAAGAGGCGCTGGCGTTGACCTTGGGCGTTGTGCTGCCCCAGCGCCAGGACCAGGCGCTCCCACGCGCCGGCCACCTTGGCCTGCCGCGCGTTGAAGGTATGCGGCAGGGGCGGTGTCCAGCCGGTGTAGCTCCACGTGGCGGTGATCTCCACCGTCTCCGAGACGGCCGGGCCGTAGCCCTGCTCGACGTAGGGGCCAAAGCCGCTTTCCTGGCGGTACGCACCGCCCAGGAAGACCACGCCGCGCGCCCGGGTTCCTACGATGCTCAGGTTCATGTCCAGCGCCGGCTGCACGGGCCGCCCCACGTCTGAGAGCGTCTGGCCGCGATAGGTGTAATAGTCGCCTTCTGCCTGGCTGACCTGGCCATAACCCGGCAGCGCGATGCCCAGCTCGATCGCGGTCAAGGAATCCGCGGAGGCCGTGCTGACGACGCGCGCGCCGGCCGGCAGCGAGTCCAGCGCCAAGGCAAGGTGCGCTTGCCGCACGGGCGAGCTCAAGGGGCGCATCGGCAGGCCATAGTACGTAGCCTGGAGCATGATGCGCTCGTCCAGGCCGTTAAAGTAGCCCTCGGTCACGTAATAGTCGTTCTTGGCCGCCAGCAGCGCCTCGCCGGCTGTCTGCCATTGATCGTTCAGCAAGTGAGCGTTCAAGCGGCGCATCAGGCGATTGGAGAGACACTCGGTGTTGGTGCAGCCAAGGCCATAGCCGGTGTTGCCCACGTAGGTCGCGCCCTTGCTCACGAACGCCTCCGGCAGGTCGAGCGCGCCCCACGGCGCGCCGTCCGGCACGTTCAAGCCGGCGTGACAGCCCAGGGTGTAGAGGAACACATTGCTGTGATCGGCGGATGGGCTCATCATCGCCGTGCTCAGGGTGCCATCCGGCGTGCCCAGGCACGAATGGCAGGCGTGTTGGTTGAGCGAGACCAGGTCGTTACGGCTGTTAAAGATGTCGCCAACGAACTGCGTGTACGACCACGCCTGGCCGATGAGCGAACAGTTGACGCTCACGCCTCCGGCCTGGACATCGGCGCACAGGCTTTGCGCGTAGGGCGCCAGCCAGTTCTGGCCCGGATTGTCGCTGCCGGTGACGGCCGCCTGCGCCAGGTTCAAGCCGCCGCCGCCCAGGAAGGCCTCGATCTGCGCGACGATCTGCTCCGGCGTCTCGATCAACCGCCCGCCGGCATAGTCGGGCAGGTAGAAGGCGTGGCCCAGCCCGGCCGGAAGCACAGGCGTGAGCGCCAGGTAATAGTCGTCGGTTGGGATGGTATCGGCGGCCAGCGCGGAGCCGATGGTGGAGCTTGATCCCGCGCCCGCATAGCTGCTCTCCGGGTACGCGCCCGAGGCGTTGGGGGCGCGGTAGAACGGCACGACCCGGTCGTCGCCGGCGATCACCACGTACTTGAGCGCGGGCTGCTGGGCGTAGCGCTCCAGCAGCAGCGCGCGGATAGCGGCCGCCACAGCATTGGCGCGCGTGACGTTGGTGGGCTGCAGCGCCCACGCGGCGTAGGCGGCGGCCACGTCCGGCTCTTGATCCAACCGGAGCAGCTCGCCCTGTGTCGCGCCGGCCAGGGCTTGCAGGCTGCTCAACACCGCGTCGGCGCGGGCCGCGCCGTACAGCGCCGCCAGCCGCTCGCGGTTGGTCAGGATCAAGGCATGGTAGGTCACCGGCGCGTTGATGACGGTCACGGCCGTCTGCCGCGCGTAGATGCGCGTCCCATCCTCGGCGATCTGGGCCGGGACGAGCAGTTCCGCGCCATTGGGCGTTCCCGCCGCCGCTTGCGCTTGCCAGCTTACGTTCACCGCCGCGCCGGCCGGCACGCTGCCGCTCCATGTCACCCGTCCGGCGGCGTGCGCCACCCCGCTGCCCCCGCCCGTAAAGCTAAGGCTGGCGGGCAGCGTGGCCGTGATGCGCGCCTGGGCCGCCGCCGTCCCTTGATTGTACAGATCCAAGGTGAAGGTGACGGACTGGCCGGCGTCGACAGCCGCTGGCTGCGCGCCAAAGCCACTCTGCGACAGGTCCGGGGCGGTGGGCGGCGGAGGCGGCGGGGCCTCCAGCGTGAGCGAGACGGTGACAACTTGCGGGCTGTGGAGCGCGCCCGGCGCAGAGATCGTGACGCGCCCGGCGTACGCGCCGGCCGGCAGCCCCGCCGGATCGACCGTCAGCGCCAGGCTGCCCGGCGCGCCGCCGCTGGCCGGCGAAACGCTCAACCAGACGGCGTCGTCGCTCGCGTTCCAGGTCAACGTTCCCCCACCGGTGTTGCCAATGAAGATGCTATCCTGCCGCGCGGGATCGCCCACCTGCATCGCGTAGAAGAACGCCTGCGGGCTGACGCTCAAGGCGGGCGGCGCCGCTTCGGCAATGGCGATGGTATGGGTGGCCGTAAAGCCGCCGCCGCAGTTGGCGGCGCGCAGCGTGAGCGCCTTGTTCCCGGCCGTCGTCCAGCGATAGCTTGCGCTGGCCGTGCCCTGGCCGCCCTGGGGTGCAGGCGCCCAGGTATAGCTAACGGGCTGTGTGGCAGCGCTGGGACTGATGACGGCGTTGAAGGTATAGGCGACGCCGCTGAGGCCGCTCGCGGGGCCAGTGATGCTCACATCAGCCAGGGGCGCCGGACAGGCTGGCGGCGTGACCGTCAGCGTCACCGGCACATCCACGTGCGGCTCGTTCGGGATGTCGCTGGCAACGCGCCAGGTGGTAGTGTAGACACCTTCGTTCAGCCCAGCGGCGTCGAAAGTGACCAAAACAACTGTGTGCTCAATGGCGGCAGCGTAGCACTCACAGGCAACCAGCTCAGCCACGCCGTGGGAGGGTCGTCTGATATACTCCACGTCAAGGTGGTCACGCTGCTGTTGCCAACAACCACCGTATAGCTCGTGCTGCCGCCTGGGGACAGGCTGACCTCCAAAGCCGTCGGCGTCACAACGAGTGAATAAAGCGGCTCATCGGTCACCCTGACGGTGTGCCTTGCCGTCACGATCCCGCCGACGTTGCTGACGGTGAGATTGATGTCTCGGTCCATGTTGAGATACAGCTCGGTCCAGGTGAACGTGACCGTGTCCCTGATCTCGTAAACCGTGTGCTTCTGCTGTTGGGACTGACCCTGTGCGCTCCAGGTGAAATCGAGCGGCACGGAGGTGTTGGCCGGCGCCACGAGCGCCGTGAATGGATAGCCCACGCCTGGGTTGACCCTGGTTGGCCCATGGATCGTCACGCTTTGCGGCGCGATCTTGGGCGAGATGGTGATAGTGTGGGTGGCGCTGACCGTGCTGGCCGAGTTCGTCGCGGTGACGGTGATGAGCTTGACGCCCTCTTCCCCCTCCGGCCAGTTGTAGGTCACCGTCTGCGTGAGCGACATGTCCAGTGTAACAGTCTGGGTTACCGGCGCCTGGCCTGTGGCCTGCCAGATGTAGGTAATAGGTTTCGTGGCCATGATGGGGGAGACCGATGCCGTAAAGTCGTTGTCGCCGGTGGCCATGCCCTGCGTTGGGCCTTCGAGGTTGACTTTATTTATCGGGATGTTGAAAAAGTTCAGCGTCCACACGCCGCAGGTGGTGCCGTGGCCGGTGCAGGCCCGCACCCGCCAATAAAAGGCCGCGCCGTACTTGAATGCCTTGGGCACCGTCGGCGGGACGAAATAGGCATTGAACGAACGGTACGTTTCGAGCGAGGCCGACGAGAATTGGGGCGTGGGATCGATCTGCAGCTCGTAATAGGCCGCCCCCTCGGCCAGTTCCCAGGCGAACAGGAACGGATTGCTCAGTTGGCCAGGCTTTGGATACAGCGGCTCGACCTTGGGATAGATGACCGTGAATCCGCCGCCGTAAGTGGTCTGGCTGGCAAAGCCCCAGGCATCCACGGTCTGGACTTGCCAGGTGTACGAATCCATGGACAGCGAGTTGATCAGCGCCATCGTCGTGTTGATCGTGCCCGCACCGCTTGGCGGATGCTCCGGCAAGTCGATGGGGCTCGTGCCGCCCTGGAGAATCAGCAAGCGGTAAGCTTTGGCACCTTGGGCGGACGACCAGCTCAGGGCCGGCACCTGGTTGGTGTAGGTGATGGCGCCGCTGACGTAGACGTTGGAAGCGATGCGCGGGTCGAGTGGGGGGTACATCGACTTGGTGAACTTGTACACCTGGCCGTAGGGCATCTCGACCTCTTGATCCTGGTCCTGATCCCACACGACGGGGGCCACATCCCAGTAATAGGTGTTGTCCGCGAAGGTGTGCTTGGAGGGGATATAGTGCGAGTTGAAGGGCGAAAAAGCCATCGTGTTGGGCATCCAGCCCTCTTGCTTGGAGCTTGAGTCGATGGGATTGGGTTGGTAGATGCTGGGAAAGCCGTACTCGGTGGCCACGCGTCCCCGGTAGGTGCTGCCGTTCGTCGTGCCGGTCTTTCGATTGTTGTACACGTCGTCCAGGCTGTGCCAACGCATCACCGGCGTCTGGCGCACGATGACGTTGCCGGTGATGACCTGGGCCGGCGGCAGCACCGGCGTGGGCGATTGGCTGTGCATGGCAAAGCGCGCCAGGCAGCCTGGGCTGGGATTGTTGGGCACCACGTCGCCGAGCGTCCCGCTGCCCGACTCGGACGAGAACACGCTGAAGGCGATGCTGGGCGGGTTGCTGGCGGGGTCCTCGATCGTCTGCAAGGCGGTGCGGTTGAGGCGCAGCTCGACAATGCCGGCCTCTACGTCGTACAAGGCCCGGCTGTCGACAAAGTCAAAGCGCCGGCCGACGTCCCAGCTTTGGGTGTTCCTTTGCCAGGTGTACAGCGTCGGCGTAAAGACGGTGGTCGTGCTGACGACGCTGCCCACGATGGCGAACTCGGGCTGGTGCGGCAGGGTGACGGTGAGGCCGGGGAAAGTGGGCGGCCGTGGGGCGCCCACGCCCTCGGCCTGGTTGGTGTCCAGCAAGACGACATAGTCCACCGGCTCCAGCCCCGGTTGGGCTTCAAAGCCCACCAGCCAGTGATCCTTGTTCACTCCAATGTACAGGTTGCCCAGCTCGAGCTCGGGGCTGGTCGCGTCGCCTTCCGCGTCGAGCGCCAGGATGGCCCGCTCCCACGAGCCGGTCTTGGTGGAGGTGGTGTGGCCGGGGATGTAGCGCAGCGGTTTGGACACGATGAACATGTAGGGCGCGCTGTAGCCGCCAGCCGTCCCCAGGGCGCGCACGCGCCAATAGTACGTCCCCCAGCCCAGCCGGCAGCCGGCCTGCGGCGGGAGGCTGGGCGGGCAGTACTCGCGCGGCGTGTAATTGGTAAACAGCGTGTCGCTCTCGTGCACGATGTCGGCCGCCCCAAAGCTGGGCTCGAGCGCGATCTGCACGTGATAGCCCGCCGCGCCCTCCACCGGCAGCCACTCCAGCAGCGGGACAGTCCCCACGCTTTCATAGCCGTAGGTACGGCTGTCTTCGCTCACACCGTAGGGTACGCGCAAGAGCCGCGGCAGCTCACCCGCCGGTGTCGCCCCGGCCAGGCTCGTCACGTCGATGCGCGTTCGCCAGATTTCGCCCCAACTGGCGCCCTCGTCAGCCGAAACGCGCCATACAAAGAGTCCCTTTGTGATCGGCACCGTGACGGTGGGCACGATGCTCAGATTGCGCGTCTGGGCCGTCCACAGGGGTGCCAGGAAGTTGGGGTCTTGGGCAGGATCCGTCACCTGGATGATGTACGACGTGGCGCTGTAGACGCGGTTCCACATAAAGGCCGGCACAGCTACCGTGCGATCCTCAAAGTTGTCGCGCTGGATGGTGGGGGTGAAATAGTAACTGGGGTAGAACAAGGCCGGGGCAGGCGGGATGGCCTTGGGAGCCGTTCGGAATGAATACAGGCGCGAAGCGTAGGGCGGGTCGGAGGTCCATTGGCCAAACTGGCCTGTGGCGCACTTGACCCGGCAGGCGCGCACCCGCCAGTAATAGATCGTGTTGGGCTGCAGCAGGTTCCAATACTCTCCCATCTTATAGTTCCAGAAGGTGTTGGGCGTCTGGTCGTAGTTGGCCGGGGGGCTTCCGATGCGAAGCTTGGGGCCGGCCACACAACTGGGCTCGGTGCAGATTTCCAGCTCGTACTCGGCCGCCCCCTCGACCGGCGTCCAACTGAACAGCGGCAAGCCGACGTTTTCAGCGTTGTTAGGCGGCGTGAGCGGCTGCGGCCGGCGGTCTTCACCTCCGGCGTGATAGTAACTCCACAAGATGCGAAACATGGGGCAATCGGTCTCGGACACGGCCGTGGCGGCCGTGCAGCTCCACAGCCCAGGCGCGCCGCTGTTGGCGTTCATCCCGGTCTGGTTGAAGGAATACGCGCGCACGCGCCAATAGTAGCTGGCTTCGTTGGGTAGGGGCGCCGCGTAGGGCACATAGTAGGTCTGGCGCGTGTAAAAAGCGTAGGGCGTGGCAAAAGACTCGTCAGAGCTGCCTGCAGCTCGTAGAACGACGCGCCCGGCACCGCGCTCCATTGGAACATGGGCTCGGCTTCGAAATAATCGTTGGTGCCGCTCATGTCGGCCGGCGCGATGTGCTGTGGCATATAGCCCCAGTGGCGGGTAAAATAGCGCGTGTCCGACCAGGCCCACGAATAGGTGCTGGAATCATAGGCGCCCACCCGCCAGTAATACAACTTGTCCTCCTGAGGATGTTGCATGCTGCCGTCGGCCTTCCAGTCCTGCAGCGGCGTGCCGGCCGTGGGGGCGTAGCCGGTGTAGGCCAGGTCGGCCTTGTCGACGGCCATAAAGCCGCTGAAATCGGGCATG
>JAFGFO010000482.1 GCA_016931085.1 Thermoflexales bacterium | reverse complement strand
TAATTTTTAGCACTTTTCAGCCCAAATTGGTGTTGATTAGCGTAAATTCGCGGATAAAAAAGCTTTTTCTAGCTTATGCCTGAGCAGCTACGATCTTGATAGCTTTTGATAGGCTAGATGTGGTATAGTTTCTCTACTACAGAAAAGCCCACTCCCTGGGAGATGGGCTCGTTGTGTGTATGGCGATGGTTAATTCGCGTTTACCCGGATTTTACAGGCAGCCGCTTGAGGAACGCCTGCGCGTAGTGACTGAGCAGGCCGGACTGACGGAAGACGAGCGGCAGGCGCTGCTTGGCGCGTTGGGATTGGCCGCCACCCAGGCCGAGCGCATGGTCGAAAACACGGTGGGGGTGTTTGGCCTGCCGCTGGGCGTCGCAACCAACTTTCGGGTCAACGGCCGCGACATGCTGATTCCTATGGCGATCGAAGAACCCTCGGTGGTGGCCGGCGCGTCGTTGGCTGCCCGCCTGGCACGCGAGGGTGGGGGGATCACAAGCTCGTCGAGCCAGCCGTGGATGATCGCCCAGATCCAGGTGCTCGACCTGGCCGACCCGCACGCGGCCCGTTTAGACGTGCTGGCGCAGCGCGAACGCCTGCTGGAGCTGGCCACCCAGACTGACCCTGTCATCGCCGGCCTGGGCGGCGGGGCGCGCGAGCTGGAAGCGCGGGTGCTCGAGTCACCGCGTGGGCCGATGCTCGTCGTTCACCTGCTCTTTGACTGCCGGGACGCGATGGGTGCCAACACGGTCAATAGCGCCGCCGAGCAGTTGGCGCCTGTCATCGAAGATATCACGGGTGGACGGGTGGGGCTGCGCATCTTGTCGAACCTGGCTGACCGCCGCCTGGCGCGCGCCCGGTGTGCTATCCCCCCAGCAGCGCTGGCGTTCGAGAGAGATGGGCTGGCTTTCGATGGCGAGACGGTGCGCGAGCGGATCGTCGAAGCGTGGACCTTTGCCGCCGCCGATCCCTACCGGGCGGTTACTCATAACAAGGGTATCATGAACGGCGTTGACGCCGTGGTCGTCGCCACTGGCAACGACTGGCGCGCGGTTGAGGCTGGGGCGCACGCTTACGCCGCGCGGAGCGGGCGCTACATGCCACTCTCGACGTGGGGCAAGGATGGGGCCGGTAACTTGAGCGGCACGCTAGAGATGCCGATGGCTGTGGGCAGCGTGGGCGGCGCGACCAAGATCCACCCCGTTGCCCGCGTGGCCCTGAAACTGATGGGAGTGCAATCGGCGCGCGAGCTGGCTGAGATCATCGTGGCCGTTGGCCTGATGCAAAACCTGGCCGCCCTGCGCGCCCTGGCGACCGAGGGCATCCAACGCGGCCACATGCGCTTGCACCGCCGCGTCGAGCGCCTCTAATTAATAATTAACAATTAATAATTAATATGAAGCCTATCAACGATGTGGGGATTGTCGGCTACGGCGCCTATGTGCCACGTTATCGCCTGCCGGCGGCTGAGGTCAGCCGGGTGTGGGAGGGTGGCGAGGGCTCGCTGCCGGTCAAGGAAAAGGCTGTGCCAGGTCTGGACGAGGACGTGGTGACAATGTCCATCGAAGCGGCCCGCAATGCCCTGGCTCGGGCGCAAATCGACCCGCAGCGAATCGGCGCGGTGTGGGTAGGCAGCGAAAGCCACCCGTATGCCGTCAAGCCGACGTCTACCATTGTGGCCGAGGCGATCGGTGCGGTGCCGCACGTTCAGGCGGCCGACTGGCAATTTGCCTGCAAGGCTGGTACTGAAGCGATGCAGGCCGCGCTCGGCTTTGTAGGCTCTGGCATGGCGCGTTATGCCCTGGCGATTGGCATGGACACGGCTCAAGGCCGGCCGGGCGATGCGCTGGAATACACGGCCGGCGCGGGCGGGGCAGCCTACGTGCTTGGCCCGCTCGAGGAGGCTGTGGCGGCGATCGAGGAATCCTTGTCGTACGTGACCGACACGCCTGACTTTTGGCGTCGCCAGTACGCGCACTATCCCAAGCATGGCAGTCGCTTTACCGGCGAGCCGGCCTATTTCAAGCACGTTGTGTCGGCCGGCAGCGAGCTGATGCAGAAAATGGGAACCCGCCCGGCCGACTATGCTCACGCGGTCTTTCACCAACCCAACGTGCGCTTTCCGCTCAAAGCTGGCAAAGACTTGGGCTTTAGCCGTGATCAGTTGCAGGCCGGTTTGCTGGTCAACGAGATTGGTAACGTCTATGCCGGGGCGGCCTTGATCGGCCTGACGGCTGTCCTGGACGTGGCTCAGCCGGGCGATCGCATTTTGTTGGTCTCGTTTGGATCGGGGGCTGGTTCCGACGCCTTTAGCTTGCGTGTGACCGAGCAGATTGCCCGGCGGGCCGGCCCGCCCACGACGCATGACTATATCGCCCGGCGCAAGGCGATCGACTATGCCACCTACGTGCGCTTTCGTAGAAAACTGATGATGGAATAGATGTTGTAAAGAGATAGGTTATGTCGACGATGATTTTTTTTACCACAAAGGACAAAGATCACAAAGGATTTTCTTCTTTGTGTCCTTCGTGGTTTATCTTCAGGATAGCCAAATGCGTGATGTCAGTATCATCGGTATAGGTCAAACGCCGGTCGGCGAGCACTGGGAGCTTTCGCTCAAGGAGCTGGCTACCCAGGCGATCCTGGCTGCCATCCGCGAGGCAGGCATCGAGCGGGTGGATAGCCTGTATATCGGCAACATGCTGTCCGGCGAATTGACCGGACAGGAGCACCTGGGGGCGCTCGTGAGCGACTTTGTTGGCCTGCGCGGCGTGGAGGCGGTCAAGATCGAAGCGGCGTGCGGCTCTGGCGCGGCGGCCCTGCGGGTGGGCTACATCGCCGTGGCCGGCGAGCTGGCGGATTTCGTCGTCGTGGCGGGCGTTGAAAAGATGACCGACCGGCCTGGCGAGGAGGTGACGGCCAGCCTGGCCATGGCCGCCGACGGTGATTACGAGGCCCAGCAGGGTCTCAGCTTTGTGGCGATCAATGCCTTGCTGATGCGGCGTTATATGCACGAATACAAGGTGCCGCACGAGGCCTTTGCGCTGTTTGCCATCAATGCCCACAAGAACGCCGTCAACAATCCGTGCGCCATGTTCCAACGCGAGATCACGGCCGAAGATTTCAGGCGAGCCAAAATGATCGCTGACCCGATCAACTTGCTGGATTCATCGCCCATTTGCGACGGCGCAGCGGCCGTGGTGCTTTGCCCTACGGAGATAGCCCGCAGCCTGGCGGAGCGCCCGGTGCGCATACGGGCGAGCGCGATCGGCACCGATAGCGTCGCGCTGCACGACCGGCGCGATATGCTGGCCTTGAACGCGGCCGCCATCAGCAGCACCAAGGCCTACACGCAGGCCGGTGTGGGGCCGCAAGACATTGACTTGTTTGAGCTGCACGATGCGTTTACGATCATGAGCGCGCTTAGCCTGGAGGCGTCCGGTTTTGCCGAGCGAGGCGAGGCCACTCGTTTGGGACTGGAGGGGCAAATTGGCCTCGATGGCCAACTTCCGCTCACGACGATGGGAGGCCTCAAGGCGCGCGGGCATCCCGTCGGCGCGACGGGCATCTACCAGGTGGTCGAAGTCGTCCAGCAGTTGCGCGGCCAGGCTGGCAAGAACCAGGTGGCCGATGCCCGGCTTGGCATGGCGCAAAACATTGGCGGCAGCGGCGCCACCGTCATCACGACAATTTTAGAGGCGCTTTGATCCGCGAATCTACGCGAATCTGCACGAATGGTATAAAAATTGGTGAAAATTAGCGCGGATTCGCGGATAAAAGAATTGGAGGATAAGGATGCAAATTCCACGCTATTGGAGATTTCAAAAACAGCGTTACTCGCTGGTGGGCGAAGTGTGTGACAAGTGCGGCAACAAGATCTTTCCGCCGCGCGATATTTGCCCCGAGTGTGAGGCGCCGGCCAAAACGCCGTTCGCCTTTAGTGGCAAAGGCCACGTCTACTCGTATACGACGATCTATCATCCCCCAGAGGGTTTTGAAGAGTTTGCGCCGTATCACGTGGCCTTGGTCGAGTTGGAAGAGGGGCCGCTCGTCACCGCCCAATTGGCGGACGTGGACAACGAAGACATCCAGATCGGCATGCCGGTCGAGATGGTGACCCGCCGCCTGCGCGAGGATGGCGAGCAGGGGGTGATCGTGTACGGCTACAAGTTCCGCCCCCGGCTTCACTAGCTGTGGCTCGGGACCTGCGCTGCACTGAAGCGGGCTTTGTATTGGGGCTGACTTTCCGTAGGGGCGGGGTTACCCCGCTCCTACCAGGAGTTTTGAAATTATGGACAAATTTTCGGGCCATGTTGCTCGCGTTATACTCTCAACATTCATGCTGGCGGCGATGTTGCGAGGGGCCAGCGCTTTTTCCAGCCCCCGCCTGGCTGCCGGTGGCGTCACCACCCGCGTCTCGGTCGCCTCGAATGGTGCCCAGGGAAATCGCGGTTCTGTGGGCGGTTCTATTTCGGCCGATGGGCGTTACGTGGCCTTCTACTCTATAGCCAGCGACCTGGTGAGCGGCGATACGAATAACGCCTCTGATGTCTTTGTCCACGATCGGCAGACGGGCCAGACGACCCGCGTCTCGACCGCCTCGGACGGCACACAGGGGGATGACTTCTCTGGCGGGGCCTTCATCTCTGCTGACGGGCGGCTGGTAGCGTTTGAGTCTGAGGCTGGCAACCTGGTGAGCGGCGACACGAACAACGTGTGTGATACAGACATGGATAAAGTATATGACGATAATTGCCGCGATGTCTTTGTCCACGACCGGCAGACTGGCCAAGCGTCCCGCGTCTCGGTCGCGTCGGATGGCACACAGGGAGATGGCGAATCTTATGATGCCGTGGTCTCTGCCGACGGACGTTATGTGGCGTTTTCGTCGACCGCCAGCAACCTGGTGAGCGGTGGTACGAACAACATATGTGATACAGACTTTGATGGTAGGTATGATGATATCTGCCCCGACGTCTTTGTCCACGACCGGCAGACGGGCCAAACGTCCCGCGTTTCGGTCGCGTCGGATGGCACCCGGGGGGATAACAAGTCTTACGATGCCGCGATCTCTGCCGATGGACGGTATGTGGCGTTTTCATCGGCCGCCAGCAACCTGGTGAGTGACGATACCAACGGCGCCCTAGATGTTTTTGTCCACGATTTACAGACGGGCCAGACAACTTGCGTCTCTGTCACATCTGATGGCGTACAGCGGGGTGGAGAGTCTGCTTCCATCTCTGCTGATGGACGTTTTATCGCATTTCAGTCTGACGGCATTTGGGTCCACGACCGGCAAAGCGGTCAAACGGCCCTCGCTTCGGTTGCTTCGGACGGCACGCCGGCTAATGACGAGTCCAAGTATCCCTTTATCTCAGCCGATGGACGTTACGTGGCGTTTGCCTCTCTGGCCAGCAATTTGGTGAGTGACGATACGAGCTATTGGAGTGACGTCTTTGTCCACGACCGGTACACGGGGCAGACGACCCGTGTTTCGGTCGCCTCAGATGGCACACAAGGGGATGATGACGCTTGGGGTCGCCAGATGTCTGCCGATGGACGTTATGTGGTGTTTTACACTGGTTCTAGCCTGGTAAGTGACGACACGAACCATGCGGCCGATGTCTTTGTCCACGATCGGGGAGTGGTGGAAGATCTCTACTCGATTTCCGGCTGGATCAGGGATAGCGGCGGCAGTCCGATAGCCGATGTTGTCGTCTCGGCGGGAGGTGGCAGGAACATTACTACCGGCGCCCAGGGATACTATGTGATGATGGGCCTTGCCGTCGGGAGCTATACTCTGACGCCATCCAAGAGTGGTTACACTTTTTCGCCCGCTTCTCGCACGATCGATGTGCCCCCCAGTGCCACAGACCAGGATTTCGCCGGGCAACAATTGTTCATCGCCGGTCGTGTGCTGGACAGTGTGGGTGTACCCGTAGTTGGAATTCAGATTTCGGGTGGCACAGGCTACAGCGCGACGACGGATGCCAACGGTTACTACACGTTTACCAACGTCCTGCCTGGCGAGTATACCTTGGTCCCTGCCACGCCTGGCTATTTTTGGTCGCCGGCCCGCCGCACGGTCATCGTTCCCCCTGCTGTTACAGGGCAGGATTTTGCCGCCTCCACGATCCGGAAGCTCGTCAACCCCGTTCGAGCAGGTGCGGTTAACTATGGAGAAGTGCTCACTTACAGCATCCAGGTGATTGCGCCCACCGCCCAGGCACTGGCCTTGTATGACCATGTACCGACGTATACGCTGTACCTTAACGGCTCGCTCGAGGCGCCGCCGGGCGTGAGCTATGATCTGTCTGCGAATGTGATCAGTGGTACAATAGATTTGGCGGCTGCTGTTCCTGCAACGGTCTCTTTTGCCGTGCATGTAGGGATTACAGGTACGGCGACATTCCCGGTGTTTATTGTCAACCGGGCCTGTGTTCGCTCGCCGGGGAGTGGGTTGGCCGATTGTTTGTGGTCGAACGAGGTGCGGAGTTTCACCTATGCCTGGCTGACCTATCTGCCGCTGGTTGTGAGGAATAACTGACACGTTATGACACGCCCAGGAGTTGTCCCCAGCATCGTCGTCATCGTCAGCTTGATCGCCGGCCTCGGCCTGGGCCTGCTGGCTGCCTGGTGGTTCCCTCTCCGGCTCGCACCGGCCAGCCCGGCGGCGCTGAACCCCATGTGGCGGGCCGATTATATCTTGATGACGGCCCAGGCCTACAGCCTGGACGGCGACCTGGCCACGGCCCGCCGGCGCTTGCAGGAGCTGATCGAGGCTGATCCCTCTGACTCTGGCGTAAACGGCGACCAGGCTCTGGGCTCATTGGTGGCCCAACGCGGCCTGGAAGCCATTGCCGGGGATATGCCGCCTGAGGAGGTGGGCCGCCTGGCGCGCCTGGCCGCCGCCCTGGGCGTACAACTGCCTGAATTGCAGCCCTATATGGTGTATTAGGGAGCGAAATTGTAAGGCGGCTTTCCACGCCAAAGGCGTCCTGTGGATAAGCCGCCATCTTGACGGCAGGTATGGAAACCTGCCCTACGTACTGAAACCCTTGAGTCATGAGTTCTCGTCCTTACTTGCTTAGCGTGGTAATCGTGTTTGTCATTGGCCTGAGCCTTGGCCTGGGTTACGGCTGGTTTGTCGACCCGCTTGAATACACCGACGTCACCCCGGCCGAGCTTGGCTCTGAACACCGCTCGACTTGGATCACGTTGGTGGCCGCTTCGTACGCGGTCGAAAACGATTGGGCCAGGGCCAGCTTTCGCCTGGAGAGCCTGGGGGAAGGGGACAAGATTGGATCGAGCGTGACAGACGTCATGCGTCACGCCATTGCCGAGCTCCAGGCGCCGCCCATCCTGCGCGCGCTGGCGCGGTTGGCCGAGCGCTTGGGCCAGCGCACGCCTGAGATGATCGTCTACCTGGCCACGCCGATCCCGACCAGCACACCTGATCTCGTCACCCCTTCGCCGCCGCCGACCCGGCCGCGCCCATCCCCCACGCCCAGCTCCACCCCCACGCCCACTTTCGCCCCCCCTGCTTCGCCGACGTCACTGCCTACCCTGACGCCTACTCCCAGCCCAACGCCGGGTTATTTGCTCGTCAAGCGAGAGCGGCTGTGCGAAATGGGCGCCAGTTTTTCCCAGATTCGCGTCAACGTCGAGGATGAACAGGGGCATGGACTGGCCGGCATAGAGGTGTGGGTCAGTTGGGAGGACGGGGCGGATCGCTTTGTGACGGGCTTGAAACCGGAGCGCGGCACAGGCTATGGCGATTTTGACATGAAGGCCCAGGTGGCCTACGACGTCAGCCTGGGCGCGTTGGCCGTGCCGCTCGTGCGTGGGCTAAAGGCAGAGGTGTGCCCCTCGAATGTTCCCACCCAGACGGCGCTTGCTTCGTGGGTGCTGGTCTTTAGCCCTCTCCCTCCCACGCCTACGCCGACCGTCACGTCCACACCCAGTTCTACGCCCACCGCTACTCCAACTCTCACGCCGACCGCCACCCTTACGCCGACCGTCACGCTGACGCCTGCATTGGCGATTGAAACGGAGACGTCCACACCGACGTGGTAGGTTCAGGTTTAAGGTTCTCGAGCCCCGTTTCGCCTCGGTCGAGGGACCGGCCCAGGATAGGCGAACGGTGAACAAGCTTGGCTCAAACAAGCAGGGAGGAGATCGGCCTGGATGAGCGCATCGCACCTGCACATTTGCCTTTTAGGCCCGCTCGAGTTAAATTGGGAGGGGCGCTTGCTGCCCCTGGCGCTTTCGACCAAGGCGCGCTCGTTGTTGGGCTATCTCGTGCTGTACCACGAACGTGTTTTCCATCGTGACAAGTTAGTTGGCGATTTCTGGCCAGAGCGCCCAGATGCGGCGGCTCGCCGCGCTCTGACCCAGGCGCTGTGGCAGGTCCGCCGCTCGCTCGGCCCGGCTGCCGGCCGCCTGGCGGCGGAGCGCGACACGCTGGTCTTCCGCCTCCAGCCTGGTGACTGGCTCGACGTGGCGGCGCTGGAAAATGCGTGTGCCCAACCCGCTGGTTGGGATGAGCTGGGCCGGGCCGTGGCCCTGTACCGGGCCGATTTCCTGGAAGGCGTCTACGACGATTGGGCGCTCCTGGAGCGGGAAAGGCTGCGCGAGCTGTACCTGGGCGGCCTGGAGCAGCTCGTCACCTTTCACAAGCAGCGGGGCGATTACGAGCAAGCCCTGGCCTACGCCCAGCGCCTCGTCGCTGCGGACCCTCTGCGCGAACCAGCCCATCGCGAATTGATGCGCTTGTTCCACCTGCTGAATCGTCCCCAGTCTGCCTTGAAGCAATTTGCCACGCTGCGAGCCTTGTTGGCGGAGGAGATGGGCGTCCCTCCCAGCCCCGCCAGCATGGCGCTTTACCGGGAAATTGCGGCTGCGTCAGGCCAGGCAGACTCGCCTCATTTGCCTGTGGCCGCGCCCCCGCCCCCCCTGTTGCACGACCCCGCTCACCTGCCTTTCATTGGACGGCGAGACGAGCGCGCGGCCTTGTTGCACGCTCTGCAAGCTGCCGCTCGAGGGCACGGCGGGCTGGCCCTGGTCGAAGGCGACGCCGGCGTGGGTAAAACGCGCCTGGTGAGTGAAATCGGCGCCGATGCCCGCTGGCGCGGTTTCCAGGTGGGCTTGAGCAAGGCCGATCCATTGGCCACCTCCGCTCCTTACCGTTGCCTTCAAGATGCTCTGCAGCCCCTGCTGACGCCGCTGCGCGTGGCGCAACTGGCCGAGCTGGTCGAGCCGCAGTGGCTCGGCGCGGCCGGGCAGGTGCTGGCGCCGCTTCGCCAACACCTGCCGGATTTAGCGCCGCCGGACCCGATGCCATCGCCCAAATCGCTCGAGCAGCAGCAGCGCGTGTGGGAGGGCTTGGCTCGCTGCCTGGCGGGACTGGCGTCTGTGGCGCCGCTCTTGTTGATCCTGGAGGACCTGCATTGGGCGGATCAGGCCAGCCTGGCGGCGCTTCCACACCTGGCTGGCTGCCTGGGGGGGAATCGCCTCTTTCTCCTGGTGACCTGGCGCATTGCCGAAGCGCGCGAGCGGGCCGTGGCCTGGGAGGCCCTTCAGCTCGCCGATTGCGCCTCGCCTCTCACGCGGCTGCGTCTGCTTCCGTTCGACGCCACAGAAGTTGTGACCATGGTCCGGCGATCGCTGGGGACTGGCGAGGCGGACGAGCTATCTGCTGTTTTTGCCCGGCGGCTGCAAAGTGAGACGGGCGGCAACGCGCTTTTCCTGGTCGAGATGCTCAAGGCATTGTTGGAACAGGGCGTCCTGCTGGCGCAGGCCGGCGATGGGTGGGTCTATCCCGGCCCGGCCCATGCCTTGCCCACGCCGGCTTCCATCCAGGAGCTCGTCGCCGGCCGGGTGGGGCGCCTGGCGCGTCCCCTGCGCCGCGTGCTGGAGTGGGCGGCTGTGCTGGGCGAGGATGCTAACTTTGCCGCGTTGGCCAACGCCAGCCGCCAGGCCCCGGCCGCGCTGCTGCCGGCCTTGGAAGAGCTGGTCAAGTGGGGCTTCCTGGTCGAGACCGGCTCGCATTATCGCTTCGAGCACGACCGCATCCAGGAAAGCGTTTACCAGCTCGTTCCCCCCCGCCGCCGGCTTGCGCTGCACCGGCAAGCCGGCGCGGTGCTGGAGCAACTGTTCCCCGGCCGCGTCGAGCCGCTGGCCTACCACTTTATGCAGGGGCAGGTGTGGGACAAGGCCGTGCGCTACAATCGCCAGGCCGGGGAGCGCGCCAGGGCTGTCTATGCCGGCGCCGAGGCGATCGCTTACTATGGCCAGGCGATCGAGGCCTGGCGCCGCTCGCCTTGGCCGGACGAGCGGCTCGGCCTGGAGCTGTATTACGAGCGGGGGCGAATTTGCCAGGAAACGGCCTGCTATGACCAGGCTGGCGTTGACTTTCAGGCCGCCTACGATTTGGCTGAGCGGATAGGCGACGCGAAGGGGCAGGCGCGCGCTCTCAACGGCACGAGTTATCTCCGCTTTCAGTGTGGCGATTTCGAGGCGGCGCGAGAGGCCGCCGAACGTGCCCTGGCACTGGCTGTGCCGGCCGGGCTCGAGGCCGAAAGCGCTGCCGGCTTGTTCAATAAGGCCAACGCGCTGCGCAACATGGGCCATTACCAGCTTGCGATCGAGTTTTACGAACAGGCAGTGGCCGCGTACGAAAGCCTGGGC
>JAFGFO010000481.1 GCA_016931085.1 Thermoflexales bacterium | reverse complement strand
CGAAAGCAAGACCACCCAGATCGCCCACGGCGACACGCCCAAGGAAATCGGCCAGATTTTCGGGCGCTATTTTGACGGCATCGCGATCCGCCACGTGGATTGGGGCGTGGGCAACGCCTACCTGAACGCCGTGGCGGCCGCCGCGCGCGTGCCGGTGCTGAACATGCAGTGCGACATCTACCACCCCTTCCAATGCCTGGCTGACCTGATGACGATCGTCGAGAAAAAGGGCCGCGACCTGCGCGGCGCCAAGATGGTCGTCTCGTGGGCGTATGCCGCTTCTTATCAAAAACCCATGTCCGTGCCGCAGTCGCTCGTTCTGCAGATGCCGCGCTTTGGCCTGGACGTGGTGCTGGCACACCCGCCCGAGTTCGAGTTGATGCCCGAGATCATGGAACAGGCCAGGCGGCAGGCGGCTCACTTTGGCACGCGTTTCGAGGTAGTGGACGATATGGAGGCCGCTTTCGAAGGCGCCGACGTGGTGTATGCCAAGTCGTGGGGGGCCATGGTACACACACCCGACCCCGCCGAGGGGGCCCGGATCATAGACAAGTACAAGGGCTGGATCACCGACCAGCGCAAGATGGGCCTGGCCAAGGCGGATGCGGTGTACATGCACCCGCTGCCGGCCGATCGCAACGTCGAGGTCACCGACGAGGTGCTGGACGGCCCGCAGTCGGTGGTCTACGACCAGGCCGAAAACCGCCTGCACGCTCAAAAGGCCGTCATGGCCCTGACGATGTAGGGCTATCTTCGTAGGGGCGCAGCATGCTGCGCCCCTACGAGTATCTCTCGTTCATCTCAACGCACGGCGGATGTCGTCGGCGATGAGCGGGGCGCTCAGACGGTGCTTCTCGAGCAACTCGTCGGCTTGAGCTGACTCGCCGAACACGTCGCGCACGCCGAGGCGCAGCAGCGGCGGCGTGCTGGCGAACTCAGACACATACTCGGCGATGGCGCTGCCCAGGCCGCCAATCACGCTGTGCTCCTCCACGCTGGCCAAGAGCGCTACCTCGCCGGCTGCCTGCCGCACGGCTGCCTCATCTAGCGGCTTGATCGTCGAGACGTTGATCACGCGAGCCTCGATTCGATCGCGCGCCAGCAGCTCGGCCGCCTCCAAGGCTTTGCACACCATGTGGCCCGTGGCAAAAATGGCGACGTCCCCACCGTCTCGCAGTGTCGTCGCCTTTCCCACCTCAAAGTGATATCCCGCGTCGAACAAGCGTGGGACCGGGTAGCGCCCCAGGCGCATGTAGACCGGGCCGGGCCAGCCGGCGATGGCGAACGTGGCTTGCCTCGTCTCCAGGTCATCCGCGGGTGACACGACCGCCATGTTGGGCAGAATCCGCATGAGGGCCACGTCTTCCAGCGACTGGTGGCTGGCGCCGTCAAAGCCCTGCGTCAGGCCCGCGCTGGAGCCGACCAGTTTCACTCCCAGCGAGGGGTAAGCGATCTGGGTGCGGATCGGCAGGTAGCCGAGGCTGGTGATGAACATGGCAAAGGTGTTGCAAAAGGGGATCAGGCCCGTCGCCGCCATGCCGGCGGCGGTGCTCACCATGTCGGCTTCGGAGATGCCCACGTCGATGAAGCGCTCGGGAAACGCGTCGCGGAACAGCACGGTGCGCGTCGATTTATACAGATCGGCGTCCAGCACGACGATCTCTGGCCGCTGCGAACCCAACTCGAGCAGGGCTTCCCCGTAGGCAAAGCGTGTCTCGGTCATCTCCATATCACGTTCCCTCCATCGCAGCTAATGTGGCCTTTACCTCGCCGAGCGCGCGCTCGAATTGCTCGTCGTTCAGCGAGGCGTTGTGGAATTGCGGTTGCCCCTCCAGGAAGGAAACCCCCTTGCCTTTGACCGTGTTGGCGATGATGACGGCCGGCTGCTGTGTCTGCTCGCCGGCCCAGTCCAACGCCTCGCAAATCGCGGCCATGTCGTGCCCATCGACCTCGACGGCGGCCCACCCAAAGCTGATCCAACGCTCCCGGAGCGGATCAAGCAGCTTGCCGCAGCGGGTTTCATCCATCGCTTTCAGGCGATTGCGGTCGACGATGGCCACGACGTTGCCCAGACTGTGCCTGGCCGCTGTCATGACCGCTTCCCAGGCTTGTCCCTCGTGCAGCTCGCCGTCGCCCATGAGGCAGTACACGTTGTACGCGAGGCCGCGGATGCGCCCGGCCAGCGCGATGCCGTTGGCGTAAGAGAGCCCTTCCCCCAAGGCGCCGGTGCAGCCCTCCAGGCCCGGCGTCTCGTGCATGGCCGGGTGACCCTGGAGGCGGCTGCCCAACTGCTTCAACGTCGCCAGTTCCTCTAGCGGGAAGACGCCCAGCATGGCCAGCGCCGCGTACTGGGCGGGGACCGAGTGGCCCTTGCTCATCACAAAGCGGTCGCGTTCAGCCCAGCCTGGGTCGTGGGGGGCGTAGCGCATTTTGTAAAAGTAGAGCGCCGTGACGATGTCGGCGGCGGAGAGCGAGCCACCAAAATGGTGCACCTTGTTGGGTCCCATCATCGTGATGATGTGGCAGCGCAGCTCGGCTGCCTTGCGGCGCAGCTCGGCGAGTTTGTCTGGCGAAATCATTGTCGTGTCCTCTCATTTTCGCGCGGCAAGCGCGCTGCCGCCTCTGTTTCCTAGGCCGCTGTCCACCCGCCGTCCACCACCAGCGTGTGGCCGGTGACAAAGTCGGACGCCGGGCTGGCCAAAAAGACCACGGCGCCGGCGATCTCCTCTGGCTCGGCCATGCGCCCCAGCGGAATGCGGCGGACGATGTCTTGGTGCACGGCCTCGTCCTTGACGAGCGCCTCGACGAGGGGGGTCCTCACGTAGGTGGGCGCGACGGCGTTCACGTTGATGCCAAAGGTCGCCCACTCGATCGCCAGCACGCGGGTGAGGTTGACAACGGCCGCCTTCGTCGCGCAGTAGACGGCGCGCTGCCGGTCACCCACCAGTCCCATCTGCGAGGCGACGCTGACGATCTTCCCGCCTTGCCCCCGTTCGATCATGTGCCGCCCCACCGCCTGGGAGCAGAAAAAGACGCCCTTCTGGTTGACACTCACGATGCGGTCCCAGGCATCCTCCGTGACGTCTACGGCGAGCTGGCGAATGTTGATGCCGGCATTGTTGACCAGGATGTCGATGTGTTTCCACTCGTCCACGACGTGCCCTACCATGGCCTTGATGGAAGAGATCTGGCTCACGTCGAGCGACGCCACCAACGCGCGGCGCCCGAGCGCGCGCACTTCCGCGGCCGTTTCTTCGGCAGCCTGCTCTTGGCCGGGCAGCTCGGTGACCACCACGTCCGCGCCGGCGTGGGCCATGGCGATGGCGAAGGTCCGCCCCATGCCGCGCCCGGCCCCGGTGACAACGGCCACCCGTTCCTCCAGCCGGAATGTGGGAAATTGTGTTTCGTTCATCTTGTACCCCCTTGCCAAAATCTCGCCTATTATACAACAAGAACGCGATGTGGCAAGGGCGCACCCTCATTGACAAGCTCGAGGTTTGAGGGTATGCTTGATGTGATTATATGATTTGGGTGTGACCAAAATCAGTTGACTGCTTTGTAAACGCCCATCACCCACCGCCGTGCAGTCCAATCCCCCTCCCCTTTGTG
>JAFGFO010000480.1 GCA_016931085.1 Thermoflexales bacterium | reverse complement strand
TCTGTTTTCCAGGTGTAATTCGCTGTTACACGGCTGAGATTCTTCGGCCTACGGCCTCAGAATGACAAGTCTCGTTGTAATACTAGGGTAGGTGACGATGTTCAAGCGAATCTGGGCACTTGCGATCAAAGAATTCATCCATCTCATCAACGACTGGTGGATGCCGGCCTTTATGCTGGTCGGCGGCGTGATCGAGCTGTTGATGGTCGGTTGGGCTACCTCGCGCCCGATCACCAACCTGCCGATGATGGTCTACGATCAAGACCGCAGTGCTGCCAGCCGCGCTGTCATCACGGCAATGGAGAACACGGGTACCTTTGCATTCGAGACCGAGGCGACTAATCTGGCAGTTATCCAAAACGCCTTTGAACAGGGACAGATCAATGTCGCCATCATCATTCCGCCAGGCTTCGATAGCCAAATGACGTCGCGCACGGGCCAGCCGGCCCTGGCCGTCTATCTGAACGGCACCGAGAGCACACCGGCCACAGCCGCCCAGCGCGCCGTGGAGGGCGTCATCGACACGTTTGGGCAAACTGTCGCGCTGCGCCGGATGGGGCTGGGGCCTGCGGAATTGGAGGGATTCACGCCCAGCCTGCGGGTGTGGTTCAACGAGGCGCTGAGCGAGGCGCTGTACACCACGCCCGCCGAACTCGGCTTGATGCTCGAGTTCACCGTGCTGCTGTTTGCTGCGCTGTCGTTTTCGCGCGAGCGTGAGCTGGGCACGCTGGAGCAACTGCTGGTCATGCCCTTCTCTTCGCTAGAAATCATCATTGGCAAGTCTATCCCCGTCATTTTGATAGGCATGGCCGACTTTGTGCTCATGTTGGGCATGGTTCACTTTGCCTTTGGAGTGCCTGTGAGAGGCTCGCTGATTTTGCTGATGCTCTTGGCGCTGGGCTACTTGCTGGTGGAGCTAGCCAAAGGCATGGTCGTTTCGGTCATGTCACGCACGCAGCACCAGGCTTTTTTGCTGGTGATGATGGTGGGCATGACGGACTTTATGTTCACCGGTTACGCCGCCCCGGTCGAGTCTATGCCCAAAATTCTCCAGATGCTGGCGAACGGCGTGCCGGCCTATCACTGGTTGACGATCCTGCGCGGCATTTTGCTCAAAGGCGCGGGGCTAGATGTGCTGTGGCCCAATATCCTGGCGCTGGCGCTGCTGGGCTTGGTGATCGGCACCTTCTCGCTGCGCTATGTGCGCCGGGCGCTGAATTGAGGATACATGCAAACGAACCATCTGGTGATTAGTGCTCAAGGGCTGGTTAAACGCTTTGGGGATTTTACGGCCGTGGCCGGGATTGACTTTGAGGTGCGGCGCGGCGAGATCTTTGGCTTGCTGGGGCCAAACGGTTCGGGCAAAACGACCACCATCCGCATGATGCTGGGCCTGGTGCCGCCCACCGCTGGCACCGTGCAAGTGCTTGGGGTCCCGGTATCCCAACACCCCGAAGAGATTCGCCCCCGCGTGGGCTACATGGCGCAGCGTTTTAGCCTGTACAACGATCTGACGGTGCTCCAGAATCTTGAGTTTTACGGCCAGGCGTATGGATTGGGAAACGACGTGTTGCAGGAGCGCATCCGGGAGGCGCTCAAGATGGCCGAGCTAGAGGGCCGCGAGCGGATGCATACCCGCGAGCTTTCGGGCGGATGGCGGCAGCGCCTGGCGCTCAGCGCGGCCATCTTGCACCGGCCCGAGCTGGTCTTTCTGGACGAGCCTACCGCTGGCGTGGACCCCGTCTCTCGGCGAGCCTTTTGGGACCTGCTGTACCAGTTGGTAGCCGAGCAGGTCACTGTGTTCGTCACGACCCATTACATGGACGAGGCCGAACACTGCCACCGCCTGGCCTTTATCCAGCGTGGCCAGTTGATTGCCTACGGCCCGCCAGAAGAGATCAAGCGCGACACAATGCGCGGCCAGGTGCTGGAAATCGCCCCCAGCGATACGGCTAAGGCGATCAAAATCCTGCGCGCCGCCCGCCAGTCTGGCAAGCTGCCGCTGCAAGACGTGGTGATGCACGGCTCGCTGGTGCACGTGGTCGCATCCGATATGCAGCAGCACCAGAATGCCATCGCCGCAGAGCTGCGCCAGGCGAATATCGAGCCAGGCGATATGGCCATCATCGAGCCGTCTTTGGAAGACGTGTTCATCGCGTGCATGCATTAATGGGACACGGATTTTTTTATTTTCTTGTTCGCCGAAGGTCTCCGATCGAGGCAAAATCGGGCTTGGTCACAGACCTTCGCCCAGCCTGCAATCAAGAGGTAAGGAATGAAACGAGAACGAATTGTGCCGATCATCATCATCGCCGCAGTCGCCATTGGGGCGGCTGGCACGGCGGTCTACTTTGCCGCCAACCCGGCCGTCTGGCAGCAGACGCTTGAGCAGCTCGATTTGGCTCAAGCTCCGGTGCCCGGCCTGAGCGGCTCGGGCTTTATTGAGGCTGAAGAAATAGAGATTGCGCCCGTGCTGGCTGGCCGTGTGGCCGAGCTGACGGTGGCCGAAGGCGACGATGTGAGCGCCGGGCAGGTATTGGCGCGCCTGGAGGATGCGCTGCTGGCAGCCCAGATTGAGGCGGCCCAGGCGGCGTTGGCCACCGCCATGATTGAGGCGGCCCAGGCGCGCGCCGGGGCGCGCCCGGGACAAATTCGCCAGGCGCAGGCGGCCCTGGCCCTGGCCCTGGCGGCTCGCGAGGGTACCTACCAAGGCTGGCAGGACGCGATAGCTATGCGCGATGCCCCCCAACAACTGGAGGCGCAAATTGTCCAGGCGCGGACACAAGTCGCCGCCGGCAAGGCCGCGCTGGATCAGGCTGTGGCGCTCAAGGACGCCGCCGAGGTCGCGCACGACGAATACTGGAAGGGCATGGACGCCCTGGCCAAGGCCGAGGCCGCGTTGGGCAAGTTGCCCCGCTCCGAGCGCCCGCCCATGCCGGGTGTGCCGCTGGAGGCTCAACTCATCCCCAACGAGTATTGGAAAGCGTGGGTGGGCGTCAACGCGGCCGGAGCTCAATATGACGGTGCGCGCGCGATGCTGGCCAATCTCTATGCCATGCGTGACGATCCCCAGCAAGCTGACGCCTTGGTAGATGCGGCCAGGACGCAATACGAGTCGGCTTTGGCGGCTGTGCAAGTGGCCCAGGCTCAATTGGACACCTTGAAAGCAGGTGCCACTGCGCAAGAGATTGCCATCGCCCAAGCGCAGGTGGGGCAGGCCCAGGCTGGACTAGATACGCTGCTAGCGCTGCGCGACAAACTGACCATCACCACGCCTGTGGGTGGGGTGGTGCTCGAGGCCAATATCCACTCAGGCGAATTGGCCATGCCAGGGGCGACTATGCTCAAAGTGGGCAATCTGGACGAGGTCAAGCTGACGGTCTACATCCCAGAGGACAAGCTGGGCCAGGTCACCATCGCCCAGCTTGTCCAGGTCAGCTCGGATAGTTTCCCAGGCCGTCCGTTCACGGGCCGCGTTGTGGCTATCGCCCAGCAAGCCGAGTTTACCCCGCGCAACGTCCAGACCCAAGCCGAGCGTGTGAACATGGTCTTTGGCGTGGAGCTGCGCGTTCCCAACCCAGATCAGGCGCTCAAACCCGGCACGCCCGCCGACGCCGTTATTCTGACACAGGAAGAGTGAAAGATGGTTTCAGGTTACAGCTTGAAGGTCTCAGGTGCGAGCCGCTCGGAGGCGGACGCTCACGTGTTTTATCAACATAGCCAAAGTTGGGTTGCCAGGATTCCCTTTGTGCTTTGCCCGTGTCCGCCGCTGCGCGGCGGCGGGCCGCTAGGCGTGGTGTCCTTTGTGGTTCTGATGCTGCTTGGCTTGTTGGCTGCGTGCAGCAGCGCCCAGGCTGACAATCCCCTCGTCGCCTCGGGCTTTATCGAAGGTGCGCAAGTGAGTATAGCCTCGGAAACGTCTGGCCAGATTGCCGAGATGCTGGTAGACCGGGGCGATGCGGTGCATGCCGGCGATGTGTTGCTTCGCCTAGATGTCACCGTGCTCCAGAATCAACGCCTGGAGGCCGAAGCAGGCTTGGCGGCCGCCAATGCCAACCTGGCACGCGTGCGGGCTGGCGCACGCCCAGAAGAAATCGCCGCGGTCAAAGCGGCGCTGTCCAAGGCCGAGGCCGAACGCGATGGGGCAGCCTTGGCAGTTATCCATGCTCAAGAGGCTATTAGCAAGCCGCTGTCGCTGGATGCGGAGATCAGCGCGGCGCAAACCCAGGTGCGCTTGGCCAAGCAAAACGTGGAAATGGCTAAGGCCGATCTGGCCGAGACGCAGCTCAAGTACAATGTCTTTGCCGAACAGGGAGGTGCCGTAAAGCGCACCTGGGACTTGCAATTGCAGGCATCTCAGGCGGCGCTGACGCAGGCGCAGGCCGAAGCGAACGGTGCACAAAGATACGTCAACGTACTGCTGGACAGCCGCGCCAAGCCGCTGGCGCTCCAGGCGCAGCTCCACCAGGCCCAGATGCAAGCCCAACTGGCGCAGGCCCAGGTAGACTTGGCGCAGGCCGCGTTAGATGACCTGGAGGCCGGATCTACAGCCGAACAAGTGGATGTCGCCCAGTCACAGGTGAGCCAGGCTCTGGCTGCGTTGCACCTGGTTGACACCCAGATCGCCCAGCTCACACTCATAGCTCCCTTGGATGGTATCGTGACTGCCCGCAACAACCAGGCGGGCGAGGCCATCACGGCTGGCGCGCCCATCCTCACGATTGCTAACCTGGACCAGGTGACCCTGGTCGTTTACATCCCCCAAAATCGCATCGGGCAGGTCAAGGTGGGGCAGGTCGTAGACGTACGGGTGGATTCATTCCCATCCCGCGTGTTCAGCGGGCAGGTTGCCAGCATCGCCGGCCAGGCTGAATTCACACCGCGCAACGTTCAGACCCAAGAAGAGCGAGTCAATCTGGTGTTCGCCGTCAAGGTACATATCGCCAATCCCGACCATGCGCTCAAGCCGGGCTTGCCCGCCGACGCGAGCTTGCGTTAAGCCAGCGGCAACAACGTCGTTAAGAACCTGGTTCTAGAGCTTGCTGGCGACAGCGGCTGCCATGTCGCGTGTGCTGGCCGAGCCGCCCATGTCGTACGTCCTCACTTTGCCTTCGGCCAACACGGTTGCCACGGCCCCTTCGAGTTGGGCAGCCTTGTCGCTTTCGCCCAGCCAGTCCAGCATCATCTTGGCCGCCAGGATGGTGGCAATCGGGTTGACCTTGTATTGGCCGGCGTACTTGGGCGCGGAGCCGTGGGTGGGTTCAAACACGGCGTAATCGAGGCCAATGTTCCCGCTGCACCCAAAGCCCAGGCCACCCACCATCTGGGCGCACAGGTCAGAGATGATGTCGCCAAAAAGGTTGGTGGTGACGAGCACGTCATAGTTGAACGGATTCTTGAGCAGCCACATGCCCATGGCGTCGATGTTGGCGTCGTCGAAGGCGATGCCGGCATACTCGGCGGCCACCTTGCGGGCGGCAGCCATAAACACGCCGTCGGTTTGGCGCAGGACGTTGGCCTTGTGCACCGCCGTGACCTTTTTGCGCCCGTGCTTTTTGGCATACTCGAACGCGGCGCGCACGATCCGCTCCGATCCGGCCGGTGTGACGGCTCGCAGGGAAATGGCAGCGTCTCGGACGATTTTTTCCATGCCCTTGACGGTGTAGAACGCTTCCGGCACGCGCTCGTACTCGACCCCGATGTACATGCCCTCCGTATTTTCACGAAAGACGACCAGGTCGATGCCGTCTTTATAATTCAACGGGTTGCCGCCGTACGCCTTGCACGGGCGCAGGCAGATGTACAGATCCAGCACTTGGCGCATGCGCACGATGGGGCTGCGATAGACACAGCCCTTGCCTTGCAGGCCAGGGGCCAGTTCCTTGTCGGCCACGTCTTTGCCCTTGGAGGTGATGGCGCCAAAGAAGGCGCAGTCGGTCTCTTTCATCATGTCCAGGGTGCGTTGGGGCAATGGCTCCCCTTCCTGGCGCCAAAACTCCCAGCCGATATCGCCGTGAATGTACTCGGCGTCGAATCCCAGCCGGTCCAACACGACGCGCGCCGCTTCGCTCACGTCCATGCCAATGCCGTCTCCCGGCAGCCACGCGATTTTGTATTTGGCCATGTGTATTCTCCTTTATTCTACGCCTAACTGGCGGCGGACATAAGGGATCAAGCCTCCAGCTTCCAAGATGGCCAGCACTTCTGGCGGCAGCGGCGGGAAGGCGTATTCGCCGCCAGGTGTGGTCACACGCCCTCGAGCAAAGTCGATGCTAATTTCCTGGCCTGATTCCACACCGTCAACGGCATCGCACGTGACGATAGGCAGCGCCTCGTTGATGCAGTTTCGGAAGTAGATGCGGGCAAAGCTGCGCGCCACAATGGCGCTTAGGCCGGCCTCCTTGAGGCAGATCACGGCCTGCTCGCGCGAGCTGCCGCAGCCCCAGTTCTTGCCGGCCACGATGATGTCGCCCGGCTGCACATTCTTGACGAAGGTTGGGTCGAGGTCCTCCAAGGCGTGTTGAGCCATATCCTTGCGATCCGAGACGCTGTACGTGTATTTGCCGGCAAAGATGACGTCGGTGTTGACGTCGTCGCCATATTTCCAAACGCGACCGCTGATCTTGGTTTGCATCTTACACCTCCCGTGGATCGGTGATAACGCCGCTGAGGGCCGAGGCGGCTACTGTGGCTGGGCTGGCCAGGTAGATCAAGGCGTCCTTGGAGCCCATGCGCCCCTTGAAATTGCGATTGGCGCTGGAAATGGTCACCTCGCCGGGCGCCATGCAGCCCTGGTGCGCGCCCAGGCACGGGCCGCAGCCGGGGTTTAGCAGCGTCGCCCCGGCCGCCACCAGCTCGCGTACGAGGCCTTTTTCGATGGCCGCCAGCAAGATCTCGCGCGAGGCTGGCAGCACCAGCAGGCGTACCCCCCGCGCGATGTGCTTGCCGCGCAGAATGTCGGCCGCCGCCTGCAGGTCCTCCAGGCGGCCATTCGTGCACGTGCCGACCAGGGCCTGGTTGATGCGCGTGCCGGCCAGCTCGGTGACCGCCGCCACGTTATCTACCGTGTGGGGTTTGGCTATCTGGGGAGGCAGGCTGCTCACGTCGAACTCGATCACCTGTTCGTAGGCCGCGTCCGGATCGGCGTGGATTTCTGTGTAGGCTGCCCTGACGCGTCCCGCCAGCCAGGCGCGTGTCGCTTCGTCTGGCTCGACCACGGCATTTTTGACTCCCATCTCGGCCGCCATGTTGGTCAGCACCATGCGGCTGGCCACGCTCAGGCGCTGGATCGTCTCGCCGCTGAACTCGACCGAGCGATAGTCGGCCCCATCTGCACCCAGCTTGCCAATGATATGCAAGATCACGTCCTTAGCTGTGACCCGCTCTGGCAGGTGGCCATTTACGACGATGCGGATGCTGCCTGGCACGCGCAGCCAAATCTGGCCGGTAGCCATCACAGCCGCCGCTTCGGTGCGCCCGATGCCGGCTGCAAAAGCCCCAAACGCGCCGTGGGTGGTCGTGTGCGAGTCGCTGCCGACGATGAGCGCGCCAGGCCAGGCGTGGCCAAATTCTGGCAGCACCTGGTGGCAGATGCCCTCGCCAATGTCGTAAAAGGCCATGATGGCTTGCTCGGCGACGAACTGGCGGATGGCTTTGTGATTGCTGGCGTGCGTCTCGTCGGCGGCCGGCGTGACGTGATCCAGCACGATGACGTTCGTGCTCGAGTCGGCCACTTTGCTCACGCCCATCTTGGCCAGTGTCTTGGAAATGGCGGCTGTGTTATCGTGCGTCAGCAGCTTGTCGGGCCGGACGGTGACAATCTGTCCCGGCATGACACTGTCTAGCCCGGCCTTGCGAGCCAGGACTTGCTCGGCAAATGTATAGCCCATACCTACCTCCTTGTTTTGAAAATAAACCACAAAGGACACAGCGGCGATGACGCCGACGGACACGAAGGGAAAACCTTTGTGCCCTTTGTGTCCTTGGTGGTAAAAAATTTTCACGCCTGGTGAGGCGCGAAACGCGCCTGTGCTCTATTCCGAAAACAAACCTTTCGTAGGGGCACGCTTGGTGTCGCCCAGCAATGCGCCGTAGGCGAATAGGTCACCTGCCTGGTATATGTCCATTTGCACTTGAGAAAACGGCTCGGCCTGTACGGTCTGGCTGCCGTTGAGTACCATTTGCCCGCTTGCCAGGTTCACTTCCAACCTGTCGCCGCTCTTGATCTCGCTTGCCATCTCGGCTAATCTGGGCGCTGAGATGATGGGCAAGCCGCTGTTGATGGCGTTGCGCTTGTAGATCGCGCCAAAACTGGCCGCCACGACAGCGCCAATGCCCAGGGCCCGAAAGCAGTCCACGGCTTGCTGCCGCGACGAGCCGGCCCCCAAGTTTTTGCCAGCCAGGATGATGTCGCCGGGCTTGGCTTGCCTGGCAAAGCTTTCCCAGCCTTTCAGGTTGTCCAACGCGTACTGCCCCATTTGGGCGACGTCGGTGATGTGCAGGTAGCGATTGTGAAAAATCATGTCGGTGTCGATGTCATTGTACAAGACGCCGTCCGGATCGGTCAGAACCCACAAGCGGCCTTCGATTGTGATGTCTCTCATGTCTACTCCGAAAATGAACCACAAAGGGCACCAAGGACACTAAGAAGATTCCCTTTGATCTTTAAAAATTTCCATCACTGATGCCGATTATTGCGGCGGCTATGGAAAGCCGCCCTACTGGCTCAGGCCGGGCACGTAAGCTTGCCTGCGAGCGCGCTCCAGGCGGCCGTGAGCGGGCTGACCAGGTACGTTTCGCCGGCGCCCTGCTTGCCTGGAAAGTTACGGTTGCTGGTGCTGAGCTGGACCTCGCCCTTGCCCGTCATGCCGATGTGCCCCGAGGCGCAGCCGCCGCAGCCGGGGTTGCTGATGATAAAGCCGGCTTCGAACAACGTGGCCAGCACGCCCGAGCGCAGCAGCTCTGCGTACACCTCTCGCGTCGCCGGCACGACCGAGGCCATCACGCCTGGTGCGACGTGCTTGCCCTCGACGACGCCAGCCACAGCGCTCAGGTCTTCAAAGCGGCCGTTGGTGCACGAGCCGAGGAACACGCTGTCGATCCGCACGTCTCGGGCCGCAACCTCGCGCACCGGCTTGACGTTGGCCGGGTTGGGCGGGCAGGCCACCAGCGGCTCCAGCCCGCTGATGTCTATTTCGATCGTTTCCACGTAAGCCGCGCCAGGGTCGGCGTATACCCCCTGGATATCGTCGCGGCCGGCGCGCTGCCGGCTAAAGGCCAGCACCTGCTCCGAAGGCGGGATACAGCCGGTGATGCCGCCCATTTCCGTAACCTGGCTGGCCAGCGTGATGCGCCCGGCCAGGTCCAGCGCTTCGATGGCCGGCCCGTAGAATTCGACCGAGCGGCCCAATGCGCCGTTAGAACCCAATCTGCCCAACACGGCCAGCGTCAAATCGCGCGCTGTGCAGGGGGGCTTGAGATCGCCCTTGACGATCACTTTCATGCTCGGCGGCACCTCGAACCAGGTCTTGCCGGTCTTGAACGTAAAGGCGATGTCCTGGTCGCCCATGCCCTGGCCAAAGGCCCCTATAGCGCCCAGGATGTTCAAGTGGCTGTCTGTGCCCACCAGGGTCGAACCGGGATACGTCAGGCCTTGCTCGATGGCCACGTGCGAGCCGATGCCGGCGTCCACGTCGTACACCCGGACGCCTTGCTGGCGTGCCCAGATGCGGCAGATTTGCTGGTTGTTGGCGTAGGGGATATTGTTGGGCGGCGCGACCAGGTCAAAGGTGAAAAAGGTCCTGGCCTTGTCGGCCACGGGTGCGTCGCCATAGTGCGCCCGGTAATTCTGCACCACGTTGGCGCCGGCAAAGTCGCGCGCCGTGCGCACGTCCAGCTCAAGCCAGATGATGCGGCCCGGCTCGACGGGGACGTTGCCGGCGCTGTGAGCCGTAAAGATTTTTTCGACAATGGTTTGGCTGGTCATTCTTTTCCTACTAGCAGGCTATCGGAGAAACGTCTCGCTGAGCCTACCTTCCCGAAAGCTCTGAGCTTTCGGGAAGGTGAAAAGGCGCTCTCTCCGACAGCCTGCTAGACCTGATTTTCTCGATAATCGTTTGGCTGGTCACTGTTACCCCATCTTGGCGGCCGGTTTTTTCTTGTCCAGCATCCGCTGGATGCTGTGAAAGCTCATAAAGTCGGCATGATTGACCAAGGTTGCCTCTGTGGTGCGATCCATCTTGTCCCCCTCACCGGCATGAGCGGCGATAATGTGCTGCACCTCGAGCGGCAGCCCGCAGCGAGCAGCCAGTTCCATGCCGCTAAAGGGATGGCGCAAGAGCCTCCCGTGGCTACTTTGGACCGTCAGCCCGTCCTGGCCGTGCTCGTACTCGAGCAGCTTGCCGATGTCGTGCAGCAGGGCCCCAGCCACGAGCATGTCCCTGTCGACTGGCACGCGCTCGCCATAGATCTCGGCAAAGACCTCGGCTGAGCGGACGGCGGTGAGGGTCACGGCTCGGACGTGGTCGATGTAAGAAGCCGGACAAGGGTTGACGAGCAAGGTAAAGGGCATGCGGGTCAGGTCGTCAAGCGTCCAGCCGCTCTCTTGCAAGGCCAATTCCCAGGCCTGGAGGCACTTGTCGCGCAGCCTGCTATCCTGGACCAAATCGAACTCGGGCACTAGCTTGAGCAGTTCTTGTCTCATAACAGTCCTCCCAAATAGCTACTCCGATTTTCACTGCCGGACACTTTCACGAATGACACGAAATGATAATAGCCCCCTTCGGGGCTCCGAAGCGGATGACACGAATTTGCCTGAAAACACTCGTGACATTCGTTGATTCGTGAAATTCGTGATAAAATCAAGCCTCAGTGTTCGGAAGAGATCTCTAATTCCCGTTCCGGCGGCCCGTCGTATTCCTGGGCCGTGGGTGAAATGTGCCGCATGGGGCGTTGGCGGGTGATTTCGTCGAACACGTGCGTCGTCAAGCCCACCGTGCGGGCAATGGCGAACAAGCCGTTGCCTATTTCGGGCGCCAAGCCCAGCTCGCACAGCACCGCGGCGATGGCGCCGTCCACGTTCATCGGCAAGTCTTTGCCCAGGCTCTCCTTCGTGGCCTGGCGGAGCGCCTCGCCCATCTCGACGTACTCGCCGGCCAGGCCTTGTTCCCGGCAGATGGCGAACAAGCGCCTGGTGCGCGGGTCGTCGCTGTGAATGCGGTGGCCATAGCCGGGCACGCGCTTTTTTTGCTGCCGGTATTCGGCCATCACTTCCCGCGCGGCCGTGAGGGCATCTTGCCCCTTGTCCCGCTTGCGCGTCACGGCCTCCAAGAGGACCTTCATGCAGTCCTCGATAGCGCCGCCGTGGTGGCGATTGATCGTCATGATACCCGCCGCGATGCTCGTTGTCAATGGCGCGCCGCCGGAGGCCACGGTGCGTGCAGCCATGACCGAGGGGGGAGTCGCGCCGTGATCGACGCTGGAAACCAGGATGGCGTCCATCACCCGCCCCTGGGCCTCGGTCGGCAGCTCACCCTTCAAGGCCAGGTACACCACGTGGCCAAATGGCAAGCGGCCCATCAACTCGTCGATGCGGTAACCGCGCAGGGCCACCTTGTTCGGCTCGATCTTGGTGATGGGTTGTGACCAGCTTTCTTCGCTCATACTCATCTCCTTAAAGGCCCAATTGGGCCAAGACTTGCCTGGTTGCCTTGGGCAAGTCCATAAAAGAGTCGACCACCGTTGCCCCGGCCGCGCGCAGCCGCTCGACCTTGCCTTCGTGCGTCCCGCGCCCGCCTTCGACGATGGCGCCGGCGTGCGAAAAGCGCGTGCCGCTTTTGGCCGCTTTGCCGCCGATAAAGGCGATCAGCGACTTGCTGAACTCGCCGGCCTCGATCAGCTCGGCCACTTGCTCTTCCTGGCTGGTGCCGATTTCGCCGAACATGACGACGGCCTTGGTCTCGGGGTCTCGCTCAAACAGTTGCATCACCTTGGGATGTGGCAGCCCGACGACGGCGTCGCCGCCGACGTGCACCAGGGTCGTGGCGCCGATCCCCTCTTGAGCCAGGTAATAGGCCATCGACGAGGTGATGCCGCCGCTGCGTGATGAAATGCCCACCGGACCTGGTATGAACCAGGAGCGCGCCGATGCAGCTCGTCCCCCCATCATACCCAGCACGGCCTTGCCCGGGCTGAGCACGCCCAGGGTGTTGGGCCCCACGAACTGTGCCCCGGCCTCTTTGGCACGCTTGGCGATCGTTAGCACGTCGTAGATGGGCACCCGGTCCGGCACGATGACCAGCAGCTTGACCCCGGCGTCGATCGCTTCCAGGGCGGCATCCTTGACCAGTGGGGCCGGGATGAAGAGCACGCTGGCGTCGATCGGCCCAGCTTTTTCCCAGGCCTCCTCGACTGTGTCAAAGACGGGAATGCCCTCGACTTGCTGCCCGCCACGGCCGGGTGTCACGCCGGCCACGACCTGGGTGCCGTAGCCCACCATCAACTGGGTGCGGGCCACACCCTCGCGGCCAGTGATGCCCTGTACCAACACGCGCTTGCTTTGATCGATCAAGATGGACATGGGCGTGCTCCTTTCGAAGCCAGGCGGTTCCGAAAATAAACCGTACGTAGGGCAGGTTTCCATACCTGCCGCAAAGTCCGGCGGCTATGGAAAGCCGCCCTACAATCCCGCGCATTTTCATCGCTGGTGAGGAGTAAAGTGCTCATGTGTTCTATTCCGATAGCCCCTCGTCCAGGCCAGGGATGGGCAGGTGGACGTATCCGCCGCCCGCGCCGTAAAAGAGACAATCGACTTCACATGCCAGGCACTCGGCACAGCGGCCTTTTTTGGCTTCTTCGAGCGTGATATTCAAGACAGGCAGTCTATCGTCGTTCAGGCTGAGGATGGATTGGGCGCACTCTTGGATGCAGATTTTGCTCTCGCAGCTTGCGCACAGAGCGTGGTCGTAGGTCACTGTGCCGCCGCTGACCGTTTCAAACTTGTACGGCCGTGAGGCGTGCAGGTCCGGCCGTGGCCGTGGCGGCGGCACGTCGTGCAACTGGGCGGCCTTGATCAGTGCGTCCAGTCGCCCGGCGCAGAACTCGGGCGAGTCGTCCTTTTTGTAGCCTTCGACGGGTGCGGGAATGCGGCCGTTGAGCTGCTCCAAAATGGCCACCGCCTTGTCTTCGGCGTTGCCACCCAGGCGGATCACGGCCGGGACAGACAGGTGCTTTTCCAGGAAGGCCTTGGCCAGCCCGCGCGCCGAGTGAAACTGCTCCTGGCTGGCCACGCCGGAACCGGAGCCGAAATAGCCGTCGATGGGGCCGATCGACAGCACAATCCTGGCGGCGCGATAGACCTTGCTGGCGGGTGGGTTGCCGCTGGTATCGACGAACGAGGCCAATTTGTAACCCTGGCGCAGCACCGCGTCCATGCTCATCATCGAGCCGCCGCCGCCCGCGCCGTGAAAGCCAACGTACCCCTGGCCTTTTTCGAAATCGTCGGCCATCTGGATGAAATAAAAGGTGCCGCGATAGTCCTTGGCCTCCACGGCGTAGGCGATCTTTTCCAATGGGGTGGGGGGGCGATCGTATTCTCGGGCGATTTCGATGCCCAGCTCAGGGTGGCGAAAGACCGCATAGTCGTCCACCGTGATGCGGCAGTCGGCGGCGTACAGCTTGCCGTCGGCGCATTGCACCAGCGGGTTGATCTCGGCCGCACGAGCTTCGCAACTACGGGCCACGTCGTAAAGCCGCACCAGCAGTGCCCCCAGCTCGCGCTGCAGCGCCCCGCCGATGCCCGTCTTGCGCACCAGGTTGCGAGCCTGGTGATCCTGCAAGCCTGATTCGACGTTCACGTGGGTATATGCGACCTGGTCGGGGTGTGCGGCCGCGATCTCTTCGATGCCGCTGCCGCCCACGCTGGAAAACATGACCAGCGGCGCTTGAGCGCGGTCGTCCACGATCACGCTGGCGTAGAATTCGCGGGCGATGTCCAGTTGTTCCTCGACCAGCACCTGCTCGACGCTAAAGCCTTTGACCTTGGCGCCCAGCATCGCGCCGGCGGCCGCGGCCGCTTCGTCGGGGCTGCCCGCCTTTTTGATGCCGCCCATACTGGCCCGGCCGGTCACCCAGGCCTGGGCCTTGACCATGACGGGCTTGCCGATCTCCTCGGCTGCCGCCCGCGCTTCCTCAGCCGTTGCCGCCACCTTGCCCCGCGGACAGGCGATCTTGAATCGCGCCACAAGCGCCTTGCCTTGAAATTCGTGCAAGCGGGCCATAAGTCGTTGCCTCCTGATAACCTTCCACTCGTTCTAGAGAGCGCTATACTCGAACCAATCGAAATCTGCCACGTTCGAGCTGGGGCTGCCCTGGCTGCTGGCATACATTCCCACATACGCCCCCACGAACCCGCCGGCGAGGTCTGTGCTCAAAATGCGCCCGTCCACGTTCTCGGCCAGCAGCGTCCAATCCCCGAGTGTCGTGGCAAAGAAGAAAGCATACTCTTGCCCGGCTGCTTCTACTTTCAAGTAGAGACGTGGCGCGGCGACTTGCGCCTCGGCCAGGATCTCTTCCTGATCCCCGCGCCGTTGGATGAGGCGGAGCACACGAACACCGTCTCTCAGCGTATACACGCAGCGGAACTGGAAATCGCTGTTTTGCAAGAGCACGATGCCGGCGACTTCTTGCTCGGATGCAGGCTCGAACTCGAACGCCGTGCGCGCCACAAAGTCGATGTGCTGCTGGCGGCGTCCCACGAAACTGGGGTTCTCCCAGGCCGAAATCTGCTGCGGGCGCAAGCGCAAGCGCAGGTAGCCGGGACGCTCGGTCAAGCTCCAGAACGCTTCACGCGGAGTGCGCAGCACGTTCCAACGTAAATCCAGGCTGCTCGACTCGAAATGATCGCACGCCGGCCGGCTGGGCCAGGGGTGTTGGGGCAAGTCGGGCGCGGCGTGCTCGAACTCGATCCGCCCAATGCCGGGGCTTACGACCGGCCAGCCCTTCTCCCAGCGCACCGGCATCAGAAAGGTCTCGCGCCCCAGGTTGCGATAGTAGCCGCCGTAGGGGCGGGAGGCCAGCGCCACCATCCACCATTCTCCCCGCGAGGTCTGGACGAGGTCGGCGTGCCCGGTGTTGACGATGGGATAATCCAGCCCCAGGTGGCGATGTGTCAGGATGGGATTGGCCGGATTGCCTTGGTAAGGGCCGGTGACGGCCTCGCTGCGCGCGATCGTCACGGCGTGGTGATGGCCGGTCCCGCCTTCGGCAATGAGCAGGTAATACAGCCCATCGATCTTGTACAGGTGTGGCGCTTCGGCCCACGTGGCCCCTTGCATGGCTCCCTCCCAAAGAGAATAGCGTGGGCTCGCAAACTGCATCGTCTGTAGGTCCACCTCGCGCAGCCAGATTTCGCGGTGACCGGCGTAGCGCTCGCCGCCAGGAGGGACGTCGTTGCCCGTATACCAGGCGCGCCCATCGTCGTCGAAAAACAATGACGGGTCGATGCCGGGGGCATCGGCGAGCCAGTGCGGGTCTGACCAGGGGCCGGCCGGGTCGGTGGCCGTCACGATAAAGTTGCCTTTCGGCACGTTGGTCGTGATCATGTAGAACACGCCCTCGTGGTAACGGATGGTCGGGGCATAGATGCCGCCTGATGGCTTGACGCCGTCCAGGTCGAGCTGCGAGGGACGATCCAGGACGTGGCCAATCTGTCGCCAGTGCACCAGGTCCAGGCTGTGGAAAATCGGCACGCCGGGGAAATATTCGAACGTCGACGTTGCCAGGTAAAAGTCTTCTCCCACCCGGCAGATGGAAGGATCGGGGTAAAATCCAGGAATGATCGGGTTATGAAAGGTCTTCATTACAGTTCTCCTATAGGGTGGTCGTGAGGGTGCCTACACCAAACAACTGTGGGAGTACATCTCACACACGCAGGGTCTTTATGGCCTCGCCACCTCCGCGCGTACACGCCGGAGCGAGAGGCGTTTCAGCGTGATAGCCTTTTATTCAAGGCAGCTTGCAACGACACAGAGATAACGATGATCAAGCCGTAAATCAGTTGCGTCCAGAACCCCGTCAACCCCAAGGCAACCATCCCAGCTTCTATCGCGCCGATGATGAAACACCCGACAAACGTCCCGAAAACGGTTCCAACGCCACCGAAAACCGAGGTGCCGCCCAGGAAGACAGATGCCAGCGTTCTCATCAGATAGCCTTCGCCGAGCGTCACCCAGAAATAGGATACTTCTAAGCTGGCCAAGATGCCCCCGAACGCCGCAGCCAGGCCAACGGCGGCAAATACCATCATTCTAGTCCGGTCGACATTGACACCCATAAGCCTGGCGCTATCTTGGTTGTCTCCAACCAGGTACACGTGCGCTCCAAACCTGTGGCGATTCAAAAAGATCCACACGAGCAATGCCACGACGATGGCCCAGAGCATTTGAGCCGGCAGGTAGTTGGCCACTCTGCCCACCAGCAACTGGCGCGTGATCGTTTCTTTCACCGGCACGAGCGAAGTCCCGTTGCCACCCGTGATGACCAGGACCGCCCCTCTCCAAAAGAACTGGGTGCCGATCGTCGCCACCAATGAAGGAATTCCCAACTTGACCACGATGATCCCATTGAGCAAGCCGGCCAGGAATCCCGCCAGTAAGCACCCAATCAGAGCCAATTCTATGCGGCCGGTCGCTTTAAAAACACTGATGAATACCAACATGCCTACAGCCATAATGGATGGGAACGACAAGTCCATCTCACCTGCAATAATTACCATGGTCAGCGGCAGGGCAGCAATCGCAAAGAACGGGATGGTTGACATGTACGCCGCATAGATCGAGGGCGCAAGGAATGTCTTTGGCGCTCCCAGGACAAAGATGAGCCATATGACCAGCAGAACACACATGATGCCAATCTGCAAGCCATACACACGCGCGATCCGGCCTGCGCTGCGTCGCCAGGACAGCGTCCCGCCAGTGGCCTTGGTTTGATTTTCAATGTGAGCTGCCATTTTATCTCCTTATCTAGGCTATTCGTAGTACCCTGGTTGATTTCGATACATTTTATGCGTGCAGGGCCTCAATTTCAACAGGCTATTCCGATAGCCCCTTATCTAACCCTATGCGCTCGGCATCGTGTCAGGGCCATTCAACTTGCCGGTCTGCGCCACCCGGTACATCTTGTCCATGAGCTGATCCAGCGTGATGTCTTTGGTCAAGAACTCTCCAGCCACTGCTCCCCTGTCCAACACGACAACTCTATCGGCTACAGAATAGACGTGAAACACGTTGTGGTCGATAAATATGCACGACTTGTTGGCCGCCTTGACGCCGCGCACAAACTCTAAAAGTTTCCTTGTCTCTGACAACGACAGCCCCATGGTGGGCTCATCCAAAATGATGAGCTCGGCGTCAAAGTACAGGGCCCGCACGATGGCAACACCTTGCTTCTCCCCCCCGGAAAAGGTTCTGACCACAGAATCGGGCGCTACCGCTGACGAGGTGAACCCCATTGAGCTGATCATCAGTTTCTGCGTTTCCCGCTTCATTTTTCCTACGTCCAGTAGACCAAAGTGGGTGGTTATCTCTCGGCCCATAAAGATGTTTCTCCACAGTGTTTGGAGATTGGCCAGGGCGCGTTCCTGGTAAACGGTTTCAATGCCTAATTGCCGGGCTTTTGCAACGGACAGGGGGTCCACCCTGGCCTGGTTGAAATAGATTTCACCCTCATCCGGCTGATGGTAGCCGGTTACAATTTTGATCAAGGTGGATTTGCCAGCGCCGTTGTCGCCCAGCAACCCCAGCACCTCGCTGCAAGCGACCGAAAAGTTGATCTGGCGCAACGCCTGGACTTCTCCAAAGGCCTTGGAAACGTTTTTCATTTCGAGTATGTAATCCATCCAGCACTCTCCTTCAGCGCGCCCGGCTGGTGTCTGCCAGTGGCCGGCGTTGACCCAGCCGGGCGCCGAGGGTGGATAAGGTTTTTAGAAGCCAGGTTTCTCAGAAACTCGCTTCCTTTTCAGCGGATTTGCTTTTCCACAAGCGGAGCCAATGCTTCGACGTTATCCTTGTGAGCAAAGCCGGAACCTGTATCGACGTGCAGCCCAGCGAACTGGTATTGCTTTGCCAGGCAGATTTGCACAATCGGCAAGTAGCCTTGCAGGAAAGGCTGCTGGTCGAGCACCAGGTCGGTCCACCCACCCCTGATAGCAGCCAACGTAGCGGAAGAGAGGTCAAAGCCGATGCCATAGATGTCATCCGGTCCCTTGTTGGCAGCTTTCAGATACGTTTCCATGGTTGAAGTCAGTCCGCCGTGATCGGTGCAGACCAACTTGACGTCGGGGTGAGCCGAGACGTAGCCGGTGAATTGCGCAGTTCCTGCTACAGGGTCGGCATTGGTGGCGGAGTCAATCTCCTGGTAATCAACCGTTACCCCTGCTGCTTCTAGGGCGTCAATGACACCCTTGGTCCTCAGGCCACGGGTAGGTTGAGACAGCAGGCCCCAGACAAAAGCCCGGTCGCCTGCTTTGAGGCCCGCGCGCTTGATGGCTTCCTGGCCCAACAGGTAACCGGATTCGTACAGCTCCTGGCCCACGTAGCCAAACCCATCGCCCTTGTATTTCGCCTCGCAGATGGGCAGGGTTGTGTTCTGGCTGGTGACAATGATTCCCTTTGCCCTGGCTGCGTCGATAGCCGCCTCAAAGGCATCATCGCCTGGGTGTCCCATGACAGCGATCCCGTCGGGATTGGTGGCGGCGGCTTCGTTGAATTGGCGGACCATCTTTTCGGGATCCCAATCGGAGAACATGTACTCGACGTCGGCGCCTAGGTCCTTCGCCGCAGCTACTGCGCCGTTATAGACGACAGTGCCAAAAGGACATCCTGGCGGCCCGCCAGGGAAGAAGACGATCTTGACTCCCGAGCACGTTTTCCCCGTGCTGGCTGAGGCTGGGGCAGCCGGTTCTTGCTTGGCTGGTGCCGCAGTTGGAGCGCATGCAGAAAGCAGCAGCGTCAGCACGAGAACGCTGCACGCGCACAAGCTGAAATGCTTAGACATTTTTACCCTCCTTAAGGTGAGAAGTGGGATATTGTGAATATCCCTGGCCAATATACGAACGACATAGCAAACACAAGCCCTAGCGTTGATCACCTCCTTTCTCGGTCATAATTCTCGAAAAGTATCGTTGCCTCCAAGACCTTCTAGTTCCCATCTTCGCGATCCGGCACTAGCAGATACGGATGAAGGGGGAGTGCCAACAAAAGATATGTTATGCCCTGATATATTAGAGATAACATACCCCAAAAGCTGGTAATTGTCAATGAAGCACTTCCGGTAACATTTATTTTTGGCCGGCTGGCTCGGGACTTGGGCGTCACGACCTGGGAATTGAGTCATTTGCTGGAAGAGCGGGGTTGGGCGGCTTATAACCTT
>JAFGFO010000479.1 GCA_016931085.1 Thermoflexales bacterium | reverse complement strand
GCTTGCCTCAAGTTTAGCTCAAGAAAACCTAAAGTTTACCAAAAGAAAACTGGGGTCGAAGCTGCTGCGCTACGGGCAAACGTATGCTGACTTTTGCGCAGATGGTGACTGGCCAGCCAGGTGAAGCCACAATGTATCGGGCCCACCGTCTGTTCAGCTTAACAAGCTTGGCCGGGCCATCTCGGCGTGCACGCGCACGTCGCCCATGCGCCAGCGCACCCAGCCCAGCAGCGCCAGCCAGGCCGCCACCTGCAGCGCGGCGGCCGCCAGGGCCAACATCACCAGCAGCGGGTAATGCGCGATGTGGATGCCGCTCGCGCTCATCTGGGCCACCTCGCCCAGCCTGGGCGTAAACAGGCCGGTATACTCGGCCTGCGTCAGGGCCTCGATGCCAAACAGCGTGGCCAGCGTGAAATCCCAGGCCACGTGATAGCCGGTGACGAGCGCGGTGTGCGTGGTGAACAGGTAGAACAAGCCCTGCACCGACATGCTGACGAAAACGAACAGGATAAACGCCGCCGCCCCGCTGTGCATCGCCACCGAGACCAGGGCCGCGCCGCAAGTCGCCGCCAGCGCCGCCCCACGCAGGCCCAGGCGCGTGCCGCTCAAGCCCTCGAACAGGTTGCGCACCTGGTAGGCGCGCGCCAGCTCTTCGAGAAAGCCCGCGGCGATGTAGCCAACGGCGGCCAGCAGCGCGGCGGCCGGGAAAGCCAGTCCTGCGATACCCGAAGTGAACGAGAGCTCCAGGCGAATGACGCCGAGGGCGGCCGCGTTGGCAGCGACCAGGGCCACCAGCACAAAGCCCACCGCCAGCCCGGCCCCGAAATCCGCCCACCAGGCAGCCTGGGTCAAGACCAGGCCAAAATCGCGCCAGGCGCGCCGGTCGACAAAGCGGCCGGCAACCCAGACACTGAACAGCGTGATCGCCAGCAGCACCGGGTAGCCCACAGCTTCCCTGGCCAGGCGCGGCCAGCGATCGAGCGGCGTGTGCGGTACCACCAGGGCGGCAAACACGGCCGCCCCGCCCAGGTTCAGCGCCAATTGCAGGGCCAGCCGCCAGCCAGCGCGCAGGCGTTTTTCGGACGCGTTCCAGAAACACCGTTCCAGTTGAGACATGTCAAACACCAGGCACAGCATTAACGCGAATGGGCTCTGAGCCAGGCGGGGTCGTTCCTCACCACCAGCGGCAGGTAGACGTAATGGGGGTTGACGATGCTCGTGGCCGTCAGGCGCATGGGCGGGTTGACGCCGTCGTCCAACCAGGCCACGTTGGGATAGGCCAGGGCGGCTGTGCCGGCGGGCAGGCTGATCTGGCCGGCGTAGGCGATGACGACGCCGGCCCCCGGCGCCACGCTGCCCGCCCACGTGATAAGGTGGCCGCTGCTGACGTAGGCGCATTGGCCGGCCGAGCAGGCCGGCGCAGCGCTCAACGCCAGGCCCGCCGGCAGGGCATCGGTCAAGCGGGCCGCGCTCGTCAGGTAGCCGGTATTGGCCAGGCTGATGGTATAGGACAGCGTGTAGGTTGGCGCGCCGGCCGCCACGATCACGGCCGGGTCAACCCGCTTGCTGGACGTGGACAGGTCAGGCACGTCCGGGCCGAGCACGACGACAAAAGCGTCGACGCCGCCGGCGTTCTGCGCCTGGTAGGGGTGACGCATATCAAAGACCTCGTCAGAGCTCGTCATGCCAACCACGTGAGCGCGCCCTTGCCCATCCACGGCGATGCCCGTCACGCCATCGCTCCCGTTCCCGCCCAGGTAGGTGGAATACATCACGTCGTTGCCGGCGGCGTTGAATTGGGTGACAAAGGCATCGTCCCACAGGCTATCGTCCCGGTACGAGTTCTTGGTGGGAAAATAGGCCGAGGTGGTGCTGCCCGCCACAAAAGCCTGGCCTTGCCCGTCCACGGCGATGTAGCACCCACTGTAAGAACACTCGTCGCCTTCGCCGCCCAGGTAAGTGGCATACACTAAAGAAGCCTCCCCGCTTTGCGCGGCGTCAATCTTGGCGACAAAGGCATCCTGCTTGCCTTGATAGGCGGCCTGGTAAGGGTTGCGGGTAGGCATGTCGGTGGATTCCGTCAAGCCGGCCACGTAAGCATGGCCTGACTGGACGGCGACGTCGTGCAGCCAATCCTTTTGGCTGCCGCCCAGGTAGGTGCTGTACAGGAGCGCGCCGGCGGCGTCAAAGCTGGCGACAAAGCCATCCCAATCGCCGCCCGGCGCGGCTTGATAGGGATTCCGCACAGGCAGGTCGGGCGAGGAAAAAGTCTGCCCGGCGACGTACATCCGGCCGGCCTCGTCCACGGCAATGCCCAGGCCGCGTTCCGTCTGTGCGCCGCCAAAGTAGGTGGAATAGAGCAGAGAGGCCGCCCCGCTTTGGGTGGTATCCAGCCTGGTCAGGAAGGCGTCCCAGGTGGAGTCGTCGCCGGCCTTTAATTTTTGGAAAGCATTGGGCGTGGTGGGGAAATCGGGCGAAAGGGTCTCACCCGTCACGCACACGACGCCCACGCCGCAGGTGGCGATATCCCAGCCCTTTTCGCTCGTTATCCATTCGCCTTCCACCCCGCCAGAGCCGCGCAGGTAGGTGGAATAGTCGAGCGCGCTGCCGGCGGCGTTGAGCCTGGCGACAAAGACGCGCGGGAAGCCGGTGATGGGAAAGTCACCATAGGGCTCGGGCTGGTAGCCATTGGGCGTGGTCGGGAAATCGGTGGAATAGGTATGGCCCGTCACGTAGGCGTTGCCGGCCGCGTCTACGGCGATGCCGCAACCCACGTCTTCGCTATCCCCTCCCAGGTAGGTCGCGTAGACGAGCGAGGCGGCGCCGCCCTGGGCGGGGGCCAGCTTGGCGACAAAGACGTCCGTGTAAGGCTGCTCGGTCTGAAAAGGATTCCGCGTGGGGAAATCGCCGGAATTGCTTTCGCCCGTCACGTAGACGTAACCTTCCGCGTCCAGCGCAATCGCGCGCCCGCGGTCCGTCTGGCTGCCGCCCAGGTAAGAAGCGTAGAACAAGGTAGGGTCGACGATCAAGGGCCGGCTGCGCTCGTATTCTCCCCGGATTTCGAAACCAAGCTGTGGGCCGGCCGGGTCATCGTACAGCGCAAACGCCACCTCCACCGCCGCGCATTGGCCGTTCAACTCCTGGCAAGCGCTGGGGGCGGCGTCGCGCAGCTCGCCGCCCGGCGTCAAGACGAGCACGTCGCCCGATGGGTCGATCCGCAGGCCCTCGGCGCCCTCGAAGGCCAGCCGGACTTGGCCCAGATCCGCGCCCGGCCCGACGGCGAGCGTGTATTTGAGCGCGCCCTCCTCGCCGCTAAAGCGCGCGTCGATGCCGGGGTACACCCCGGCGTAGAGCAGTTGGCCATAGGTGGGAAGGTCAGTGTGCCAGCCGGCTGGCTGGCGGCCGGTCAAGTAATTGATCCGGGCCGGCGTTGGCTCGATGCCTAGCGGCTGGCGCGGCGTCGCCCCCACGAAGCGCATGCGCAGCTCCCGGCCAAAGGCGACGCCATCCTCGGCGAACGTGATCGAGTGCCGGCTGCCGTGCGCGTAATAGGCCACGTCTTGGTCCGCCTGTCCGTGGTTAGCGACAAAGTAGAGCGGCAGTTGGGCATGGCGGGCGGCCGGCGCTTGCCCAGGCCACGTCGCGTCACCTGGCGAGATGTCGCTATGTGGCGAAGGCGACAGGCAGCCGGCCAGCAGCGCCAGCAAACAGATGCTCACAGTGTATCTCATCTTCATACGTCCTCCCAATCAACGGGGGTGAGGGTTGCCCCTACGGATCGGCTATTTTCGGGCAGAACACACGGGTGGGGAAACACACCCCGGCCTGGTTGGCGAGACCGTGCCGGGCGCGTTGTCCTCCAAGCGAACGCAAAAGGACAACGTGCCCTTGAGTCTAATCCTTCAACACTGCCAGGCGCCCTCCTCAATCCGCGTTAAAATGAGCAAGATAGCCTCTGTTTCCAGGCGAACACGATCTTGCGTCTGGTCATCGAGCGGTCGATTCAAACAGCATACACCAAAATAAATTTGGATCATTTCCAAGACACACGAGCCATTTCTCGCCAGCCTCGTCACGCATGGCATCACCATCACCTTCGCAGCCATTATAGCACAAAAGCCACCATTTGACTGTTTCTATACGGGGAGCGTTACGCACATGGGACAAGCCGGCGCGCATAATTTGAGCGTGTCCCGTCGATTATATTCACTGGATTTGAGCCTTTCGCT
>JAFGFO010000478.1 GCA_016931085.1 Thermoflexales bacterium | reverse complement strand
CCCCAGCCTTCCCGCCGCCGCTGGCCCATCAGCCAGCGGACGATGCCTCCCTCCAGCTCGTGCTCGGGGGCGATCTTGACAAAAGCGCTCAGCGCCAGGGCCGTGCTGCGCGTGGCCGACGACATGGTCTTGTCATAATAGTGACCCTCCTCTTCCGAGCTGGGCCAATAGACCTTGCCCTCCTGCACGACGGCCGACTCGGCCAGGCTGTCCACGATCTGGCGCGCCTGGGCGGCCTGCCCCAACTCGTGGAAGGCCAGGGCCAGGCCGGCCTGGCTGAAGACATCCAACTCGCCCAGCTCGGCAGCCAACTCTTGCGTCGCCTCCAAATCCCCGTAGCCGGCCACGGCCAGGCTGTACAGGGCATAGGCGCGGGTGCGGATGTCCGCCGATTCCAGGTTATCCTTGAGCCAGTCGACGCCACGCTGGATGACCTGCGGATCCACTTCGTAGCCGGCCTCCTTGGTGACCGATAGGCCAAACACGACCCAGGCTGTCTGGTAAACGTCGGTGCTGTCGTCGTACCACCAGCCCCAGCCGCCGTCGTTGTGCTGGTAGCCATACAAGCGCTGCAGGCTGGCGTTGATCTTGGGCGGGAGATCCGCCTGCAAGGATGGGTTGCCCACGCCCAGTTGGCGGAACGCGCGGCCGACGACGGCGTTGGGCAGCGCGGCGCTCATGGTCTGCTCGACGCAGCCATACGGGTAGCCGGTGAGGTACTCCAGGCCGCTCAACAGCGTGCCGGCGATGGAGCGGCTCAGCTCCAGCTTGACCTGGCTTTGCTCCAAGGCAGCCGCCGGCCAGTCGAGGAAGATGGTCAGCTCGCCGCCGAACTCCCCCACCTGGCTCGCCACGTCCGGCACGGCCAGCGGGCGGATGGGCAGGGGAAGCTGGACGGCGTCGCCCACGACCCCACCCCTTACCCCTCCCCCAGCGGGAGAGGGGCTGACTCGCACGATAATCTGCGCCTCGCCGGCTTTGAGCGCCCGCGCCGGCCAACCTACCACGACCACCTCGCCAGCCGTCAGGTGGAGGGTATGGGTGATGTCACCCTCGATCTTCAGGAACTCGGTTTCTCCAGTTTCCGACAAGGTAACCAGCAGCTCTTGCTCGAGATCGCTATAGTTGTGGACGACGGCCGACAGCTCGACCTGGTCGCCGGCGGTCAGGATGTTGGGCAAGATGGGGCGCACGATGATGGGCTGGTGAGTCAGGATGTTGACGAAAGCCTCGCCCAGGCGGGTATCGGCCGTGACGGCCTTGGCCGTCAGGCGCCAACTGCTCAGGTTGTCGGGCAGCGTCACGTTGACGGTCACCTCGCCGTTGGCATCGGTGCGTAGAGTTGGGAGCCAGGCCGCCGTGTCGCGGAAATCGCTGCGCGGGGCGCTGGCCTCTGCGCCACCGTCGCCGCCGCCGCCCATGCCGTTTCCGCCCAGGTAACGCCGCAGCGCCATGGCATCGTAAGTGCGCACGATGTGGTCGCGCTCGTAATAGAACGCGTCGAAAATCGGCCCGGCCAGCTCGTCGCTCAGGCTAAAGATGGCCTCGTCGACCATCGCCAGCGACAGCTCGGCCTGGGCGGGGCGGCCGCCCCCGTCGGTGACGCGCAGGGTGACGGCCACTTTCTCGCGCGGCGCAAAGGTGCACGGGCTGCGCCCCTTGCAGTCCGGCTCGATGGCCACCGTCAGGGTTTTGTCGGTGACCGGCACCGACAGCTCGACGTGGGCCGTGTGCAGTTGGCTATCGGGCAAGTTGGTATAATACTCGTCGCCGAGGGTTGTGTCGAGCGTCCGCCAGGCATTGACGGTCACAAAGATGTTGGGGGCGTCGTCGGCCTGGACGGGCACGTCGAGGAGCGTGAGGGGCGCCGTCAGCTCGACCTGGAGATGGCGGCGGGTGGCGCCGCGCTCGAAAGTGAGCAGGGCCGGCCCGCTAAAGCTGGACTCGATCGCCAGGCGGGCAAACTCGCCCGGCGCGTAGCTTTCACGGTCAGCCGAGATGGACAGCTCGCCATCGCTATCACGTTCCCAAAGGGCGGCTTCGCTGAAGGCATACACACGACGGGCGTAACTGATGGGGTGGCCCGCCCTGTCCTCCCCACTCAAGTAGAGCTGGTAAGAACCGGGCTGCTGGATGGTAAACGGCGCCCTGGCCCAGCCGTCCGGGCCGGTGCTCAGATCGGCTGACTGGACGATAGTCGTGTACCCCCTGTCTTGGCGATTATAGCGGCGCAAGGTCAATTCCAACGCGCGGCCGCTCACTGGCTCATCGCCAACCGTCGTGGCCCTGGCCTGCACGTTAAAGGCCTGGCCGGGGGTGAAAAAGTAGCCGCCCATGTCCAGCCAGAGCTGTTCGGCGGCGTCGTACACGTGCACGACGGCAAAGTTGCTGACAGTCTGGTGGCTGCCGTCATCCACGCTGAACTCGATCCCCCAGGTGCTCTTGTGCACCGAGCTCCTCCAGCCAATGGAGCGGGCATAGTTACCCATGGCGGCCTCGAAGGTGAGGACAAAGTGGCCATCGGCATCGGTACGGCCGCGGCGGGCCTTTTCACGATAGCTCTTGTACCAGACGAACTCACTTTCGTCTTCCGTGTCGTACCAGTAATAGGGGCTGGTCAGTTCGTAAAACTGGGCGCTCACGCTGGCGTTGGCCACCGGCTCGCCGAAAAAGTAGCTGCAGTCCACACTCACGGTGACCGTCTCGCCCTCCAGATAAGTGGCGGCGTTGGTTGCCAGCGTGATCTCGTAATCGGGCTTGCGATAATCCTCGACCTTGAAGGCCTGGCGGTGAGTATCGTTGCCGAGCGCCATCTCGACGGCGTACTGCCCCAGCATCGCCCCTTCGGCCAGTTGGAACTCGCCGTTGACCGTGCCCAACTCGTTGGCCGCCAGGGCAAAGGTCTGCACAACGTTGTTGCGGGCATCGCGAATGCGAGCGGTGACGGATATACCGGCCGGCAGCGGGCCGATCACGGCGTCGTCGTCGCGGCGCAGGACACCCTTGAAGAACACCGTTTGTCCCGGGCGGTAGATCGGCCGGTCTGTGTAGATATAGGCAGCATAGTCAACTGCCGCGGGCGCCGGCTGCCACCAGGCCCACCACTGGCTGCCGCTGGTACGCCACTCGTTGCTCAGGCCGCTGGCCGTGACGTCGTCATCCTTGGCGGCCACCACGATCAGCGGCTGCGGGTCACGCTCGACGGCAGTGCGGTACACGCCCTGCTCGTCGGTGTGGCCCTGGCCGAGCAGCTCGCCGTTGCGGGCATACACGCGCACCTCGATGTCGGCGATGCTGCCTCCGTCGATGTCGGTCACCCAGGCCACGATTTGCCCCTCGGCCTGCTTGAGCATGATCGTGTGGCGCGTCAGGATCACGATCAGTTGATCGTTGAGGTGGCCGGCGACCGCGTTGAGGACGTACAAGCCGGGCGGCACGTCGGGGGGTATCAGCGTCTCTTTGGTTTCCGCGTAGCTCTTTGCCTGCCGGCTCACCTCGAGCTGCCAGCTTTTGGCCAGGGGCGTGTCTTGCGTGCTGATGGGACGGTCCTCGTAGCCGGCCACGCCCCTGAAGCCCGAAGCGTAGCGATCCAGGAATTGCCCCAGGCTGAGCTTGTACAGCTCGAAGGTGACCCGGCTGGGATCGACCTCAAAGGCCTGGAGCTGGATGGCGCGCCGGCCGTCGGCGTCCACCACCTGGGCGTTCGGCCCCCAGCCAAAGTTGACCAGGTCACTCAAGCGCCGGGTCTCGAAACGCCAGGTGTACGGCTTGCCCAGGACAGGCTGGCCTTCCGGGTCACAGGCGGTAGTGTCAACCGTGACCTCGTAAAAGGAACGCGGGGTCAGGCTATCGTCCTGGGGCTTGAAGACGAGCGTGGTCTCGCTCCACTCGAAGCTGCCGGGCGTGGTCGGGGTAATGTGAAAGGCGGCCTCCGTCTTGGCGTGATCCATCGGCCGGTCGAAGGTGATTTTCACCGCCGTGGCCGGGTGGACAGAATCGTTGGCCTTGGGGACAACGGCCAGGATGGATGGCGGCGTGTCAAAATGGAAAGGCATGGGCACGGGGCAATCGTTGCCGGCGGCGTCCCACATGTCTCCCTCGAAGCGGAGCGTGTACTCGGCGTTGCTGAGCAAGGGAGTGGTCGGCGTGAAGGTCATGGTGGTGCGGGCCGCGTTCCAGCCCCATTCGCCCTCGACGGCCGGTTCGGTCACGAACGCTTTCTGCACGCTGGCGGGGTCCATGGCATAGTTAAAACGGACGACGATGGGGGCAGTGCGGCTGTCCGGACCTTTGCCCAGCCTGACGCTGCTGACCACCTCGTGGGCCTGGTAATTCCAGCGATAAGGCTCCGCCAAGGGGACGCCGTAGGCATTGAGGGCCGTTTGTCCCACGGTGAACCAGTACCACGTGCCTGCCTCCAGCAATTCTTTCGGCTCGACGAGCAGCACCTCGCCCTCCCAGCGCAGCTCGAGCGGCACGGGCGGCTTGGCCGTGACTGCGCCGGCCACGCTGTCGTGGTCCATCGCCTGGCTAAAGCTCAGGCCCATGACGGGACGGCGCTCGGTCGCCGCGATATCCTTCAGCTCGCGCCCGACGACCTTGGGTGGGAGCGCGATCTGGATGTTCCAGCGCGGGAAGGGGCTGAAGGTGGCGCCGGCGGCGCTGGCCAGCTTGCCGCTGATGGTGACGAGATAATCTTGCCCGGACTCGAAGCCGCCGGCCGGCGTAAAGCTCAACTGGGTATACTCCTCGTTCCAGCCCAGCACACCCGGCAGCGACGGAAAAAAGTTGATCGGCGAAGCCGAGCTGGCGGGGTCCATCGGCTGGTTAAAGTGCACCACAAAAGTTGCGCCCGGCACGACGTGTTCCAGGTCGATCGCCTCGTCCACCCAGGCCTCGAGCGGCAGAGGGGTAGCGGTGGCGGTCGGGGCCGGCGTCCGGGTTGGCGCCGGCGTGGGCTTCAGCGTGGCCGTCGGCGGCACGGGCGTCGGCGTGGCGGCTGTCTGCGGCGCGCCGGTCGGCTTGGGAGCCGGCCGGCAGCCGGCCAGCAGCGAGAAAGACACGACGGTCAAGACCAGGAAAGCAATCCGTTTGTAAGACATGGCCATACCTCCAAAATAGTTCCAAGAGCGTATAAGGCAATTATAGCACACTGCGAAAAATAGTTTCAGAAACTGGTTCCAGCTTTAAGGTTGTAGGGTCACGCTCCCAGCGTGGCTATAATTTTCAGACGCCGTAGACGCGCCAAAAGTTTCCGCCACACGGCTCAGCGCCGGGTGCGTAGAGGAAACGGAGGGATAGCGCCTTATGACACCAGGGCACAGGTTGAGGAGTTACTGAACACTTGTATAACACGAGTGGGCTGGCCGGGGATAGGAATCTTGTGGATTCTAATGGTGAGGTTTCCTACACACGCCCGTCGATAATGACCCCCACAAGACCCCAGGTACTGCCCAGGATTGCCCCGGCCAGTACATCTCGTGGATAATGAGCCCCCACATACATTCGCGTAATACCTACCAACAGAGCTATGGTGTACAGCAGGATGGCTACCCACAGGCTGGCGTGAACATGATGGGCTATCAAGGTGGCCAGGAAAAAAGCTTGGCTGGTATGGCCGCTTGGGAAAGAACGCCCCGAGACCCGGTAACCGACGATGCGCGCCTGAGTCAAACGGATAAAGGGTCGCGAGCGGCGCGCCAACATCTTGATCAGCTCGACTGCTAACCACAAGGTCAAGGTCCCCAGCACAAGCTCGTACGCCAGCCGGCGTTCACCGCCTCCCCAAAAAGCCACGGCAATAACCAGGGCGGCGATGCCGCTGCCGATTTGGGTGAAAATTAACATGACCCAGTCCAGCCACAGCGGTCGCGGGCCGCGTAAATTAAAGAGCAGGAAAGCCCAGGCATCTATCCGTTGGCCGGTGGACCATACCAACGAGATCGCCAATAAGCCAAAAACCAACACCATGCTGGTCAGGCTTCTGTTATACACCAGGGCATTCCAGAAAAAAGCCCGTATGTATGGAGGAAGAGATACAAGGAACGCCACCAGGGCGAGCGGGAGGACCACCAGCAAGAGAACCGGGCGATGATGACTTGCCCAGAGACTCGACCTGGTCCAGACTCCCGAGATTTCAACTCGATCGCTGAGGATTTCCTTTTTGCTATTCAAGACTCACGCCTGGGTCGGCTGTGATTCCGGTGGGGGCTGACCGACCATCATCGCCAGGGCACGCCGCCGCACCTTGATACGCACTCGCCCCTCTCCTAACGCCACCCCATCCGCCATGATCGGCATAGCCGGGTGGGTGTGAATATCCACCCGGCGCACGCGAAAGCGCTGGATGCGTGGGTCTTCCGGCTTGCCGACACCCACCCCCTGAAAAACAAAGTTCAGCAGGTCCAGCTTGTTCAAGTCGGCAAAGAACAACACATCCAACAATCCGTCGTCAAACGCAGTTGCGGCGCCAATCTGATAATGGACGCCGACATGGGGCATGTTGGAAACCAGCACGACGTGGCCCAGGTTATGGATTTCCTGCTCGTTGTCCAGCAACAGGTGGATCTCGGCCGGCGGAGAAGCGGCCAGTGTAGCCAGGAAATCGCCTATCCGCGCCAGGTTGCCGTGCTGGAT
>JAFGFO010000477.1 GCA_016931085.1 Thermoflexales bacterium | reverse complement strand
TCAGGCCAGACTTCCGAAGTCTCAAAGACTTCGGAAGTCTTCCCACTCCTGGATGGACGCAGGAAGTTATTTATTTACGGACCCTTAATGTCTGGTACACGTATACACCCGCCAGTTGACTTTTAAGCGTGTAGATGTTATGATAAAGCCACATTCACTTACAGGGCTTTATCTGTATGTACTTTTTTGTCCTAGTATTTATTTCTATCTTGTGTTTTGAGCTTGCAAGTGCATTGCCCTCATTGCTAGCGGGTAACCCCCTGGGTGAATGTGCGGTGAGTTATACTGAGCTGGCTCAGTATAACTGCAGTCCCTTGGCGCGGGCGCTTTTCGCTGTCCCTGGCTCTACGCGAGTGGGAAGCGGGGAGCGCCAGTCGCGTGCACAACCATTCAGGAGGGTATATGAGCATCGAGTTTTTCTTCAGATTAGGCGGGCTGATTGTCTTGGCTTTGCTGGGCGCGCAAGGCGGGGCCCAGTTGGCCACCCAGTTGGGTGAATCGGTCCCACTGTATGCATCTACCTTTGGCCTGATGGGAGCCTTGGTCGGCCTGATCCTGACTCCCTGGCTGACGACGCGCCCGGTCGGGCTGATGCGTGAACACATTCGCCGCTTGCCGGCGCCCCAGTTGATCGCTGGCATCCTGGGCCTGATCCTGGGGCTGGTCGTCGCACTGCTGATGTCGTTCCCTCTTTCGATGTTGCCTCGGCCACTTAGCCAGATCCTGCCGCTCGTGTCGGCTGTCCTGTTTGCGTACCTGGGTATCATGGTGGTGATCACGCGCCAGGACGACATTGCCCACATGATCAACCAGCGTTTCCCCAAGCTGGGGAGTGAAGTGGATCAGGAGGATGGCGCCCAGCGCTATGTGCTGATGGATACCAGCGTCATCATCGACGGGCGGATCGCCGACATTTGCGCGGCCGGCTTTATCAGCGGCACCTTGCTGGTGCCGCAGTTCGTGTTGAACGAGCTGCAGCACATTGCCGATTCGTCCGACGTGCTGCGGCGCGCCCGCGGGCGGCGTGGCCTGGAAATCCTCAACCGGCTGCAAAAAGAATCTGAAACGCCGGTTCGAATCACCGAGATGGACGCGGGGAGTGTGCGCGAGGTGGACGACAAGCTGGTCGCCCTGGGCAAGCAGTTGCACTGCCCGATCTTGACGAACGATTACAACTTGAACCGGGTGGCCGAGCTGCAGGGCGTGCGCGTGCTCAATGTCAACGAGCTGGCCAATGCCGTCAAGGTGGTCCTGCTGCCGGGTGAATCGTTGGAGGTCAGGATCATCCAGGAGGGCAAAGAGTTGGGCCAGGGAGTAGGCTACCTGGACGATGGGACGATGATCGTGGTCGAAGACGGCGAGCGCCACATGAACCGCGTGGTGGGCACGATCGTTACCAAGGTTTTGCAGACGGCCGCCGGCCGCATGATCTTTGCCAGGCCGGAGGGCTAGGAGTTTGTCGGAGAGAACGCTTTTTCACCTTCCCGAAAGCTCCCAGCTTTCGGGAAGGTAGGCTCAGCGAGATGTCTCTTCGACAATCTGCTAGGGCGTGGATTATTTTTGAAGTAGGAGTTTACAGCAGTGGCATTCCCGACCATCATTCAAGGCGGCATGGGCGTCGCCATTTCGCATTGGGGCCTGGCGCGGACCGTGTCGCAGTTGGGCCAGTTGGGCGTGGTGTCCGGCACAGGCGTCAGCCGCGTGTTGGTGAGTCGCTTGATGGACGGCGACGTGGGTGGGCACATGCGGCGCGCGCTGAGCGCCTTTCCCTTTCAAGACACGGCCCAAGAGATTCTCAAGCGCTATTTCGTGGCCGGCGGCAAAGCCAGCGACCAGCCGTACAAGGCCACCCCCGTTCCCACCCTTCATCCGCCCAAGTTCTTGGACGCGTTGACGGTCGCCGCCAACTTTGTCGAGGTCTTTTTGGCCAAGGAAGGCCACGGCGGCCTGGTCGGCATGAACTTGTTGGAAAAGGTCCAACTGCCGACGATGGCCTCGCTCTACGGCGCGATGCTGGCCGGGGTGGATTACGTCCTGATGGGTGCGGGGATCCCCACCCAGATCGCCGGCATCCTCGACCGGCTGGCCAAGCACCTGGCGGTCAAGTATCGCGTGGACGTGGTGGGCGCCAGCCAGGACGATAGCTACACGCTCGGCTTCGACCCGCAGGATATTTTTTCCGACCAGGTCCCAACGCTGCCGCTCAGGCGCCCCCAGTTTTTGCCCATCATAGCCTCGGTGGTCCTGGCGCAGGCCCTGATCAAGCGCAGCGAGGGATCGATCGACGGCTTCATCGTCGAAGGCCCGACGGCCGGCGGCCACAACGCGCCGCCGCGCGGAGCGCCCAGGTTCAACGAGCGGGGTGAGCCGGTCTATGGCGAGAAAGACGTGGTGGACCTGGACAAGATCAAGCTGCTGGGGCGGCCTTTTTGGCTGGCGGGCGAATACGGCCACCCTGAGAGGCTGAAGCAGGCCTTGGAGGCCGGGGCGGCTGGGGTCCAGGTGGGCACCGCCTTTGCCTTGTGTAACGAGTCAGGGCTGGACGTCGAGTTCAAGCAGGCCCTGATCCGCAAGGCGGTCCTGGGTGAGGCAGACGTGCTCACCAGCGCCGTCATCTCGCCGACGGGCTTTCCGTTCAAGGTCGCGCGGCTCGAGGGCACGCTGTCGGAGGCCGAGGAGTACGAAAAGCGGCCGCGCATCTGCGATTTTGGCTTCTTGAGGACGATCTACAAAAAGGCCGATGGGACGCTGGGCTATCGCTGCCCGGCCGAGCCGGTGGACGACTATGTGGCTAAGGGTGGCAAGGCCGAAGACACTGTGGGCCGGAGCTGCTTGTGCAACAACCTGATCGCCACGGCCGGCTTTCCGCAGGTGCGCAAGAACGGCTACGTCGAGCTGCCGGTCATAACAACGGGCGATGACCTGGTCAACGTCGGCCGGCTGCTCGCCCCCGGCCAGACGAGCTATTCGGCCGCCAACGTGATCGCGTACCTGCTGGGCGAGTAGTTGGCAGATCCCACTTGATTCGAGTGTGTCCCAATCTGATTGAGGTGTAGGGGGACCCCCACCTGTCTGTCGGCGGGCATCGGGTGCCCTCGGGGGCAGACATAGGGGCGACCAACCGCATCAATGCGCCCGGTGGCCAGGCACGCGCAATCGCTTAAGCGCAAGACGGGCGCTCGTGCGGGTATAGTCGCGTTCAGCTTCGTCCTGGCTGATTTTTTCCAGTAAAGAGCGCGCCCGCACATCGCCGATTTGCCCTAATGCTTTCACGGCATAGTGACGCACCTGTGGTTTGGTCTCTTGCGCCAGCAAAGCCATGATCGGCTCGACGGCGCCGCGAGCCTTGATTTTGCCCAGCGCGGAGGCCGCTAACCTGCGAACGTTTCCGTCAGGATCCCCTAACGCGGCGATCAATTCCGGCAATCTCTCCAGGCTGCGCTCGTTCCCTAATTGCACGATGCGCTGGATTCGCCCGGCCGCCGAGGACGGCCTGGCTTGAGGGACGGCGGCAATCTGGGCCGGGCTCAGACCGCTGGCCAGCAACTGGCCGCTGAGGGCCAGCGTGCCACCAGCCTGGCGCTCAGCTTGCTTGCGCGCGGTGATCTGGGGCCGGATCGGGCGCGACAGGCGCAGCGGCACAGCCTGGCGGGTCTTGATGGCCTGCTCGCCGCGCGGCGTCAGGCGCACGACGGGATGTTCCCCGCCGACCACTTTGAGATAGCCCGCTTCGATCAATTGATCCACCCATCCGCTCAGCTCGTTCAATTGCATTTCGGCATAGCGCCCGTAATAAATGCTTTTGTCATAATCGAAGCGAGATATCTCCTTGGAGCGCGATCCTTTGAGAATCTGGGCCAGCTTGCGCCGCCCGACGCCCCACTTGAGCCGCCGCACGGTGTCGAGCACGACCAGAGCTGCGCGTCCGGCGGGATCGAGTTCGCCCGCCGTCCCGCCGGCCTGCTTGCCAGCCCGCGTGGCCTCGTCCTCCTCGGCCTGGGCGCGGGCCAGGCAGTTGTCGCAGCACAACTCCGCCTCGGCCTCGCCCTTGTCGCCAAAGTGCGCCAGGATGGCGCGCCTGCGGCAGGCGTTCATCTCGGCGTAGGCGGCCATGCCGGCCAACTGGCGGCGCTTGTGCGCGCGCCGCGCTTCAGCTCGCCCGGCCACCGCCCGCAGCCGGGTGGGATCCAGCGCGTCGAGGGTGACGTACATCCGTGCGCCAGCGTCGCCCAGCCGGCGCAGCGCCCCGGCCTCTTCGAGCTGCGCCAATCCAACGCGCACTTTGACCTCGTACAGGCTGGTGGCGCGCGCCAGGTCGGCGCAGGTGACGGCAGCGACGCCGCCAGAGACTTGCGCCTGGACCGCCGCATACAAGCTCCGCACTTCTTGGGGGGACGGCGAGTCGTTTTCGATGAACCATTCTTGCAGCGCTTGGTCCTGCGGCGCGTACAGCAGCGTGCAGCGAGCCGGCAGCTCGTCGCGCCCGGCGCGCCCGGCCTCCTGGTAATAGGCTTCCAGCGAGCCGGGCAAAGTGTAGTGCAGCACGAAGCGCACGTCGGGCCGGTCCACGCCCATGCCGAAGGCGTTCGTGGCCACCATCAGCGGCACGTCGCCGGCCATAAAGGCGTCTTGCGCCCGCGCGCGCGCCTCCGCCTCCAGCCCAGCGTGGTAATACAGCGCCTCGACGCCGCACACCCGGCGCGCAAACTCGGCCACTTCTTCGGTATTGCGGCGGGTGCCGGCGTACACAATGCCGGCGCCGTCGGCCGACAGCAGCAGCTCGCGCAGCGCGGCCAGCTTGGCCTCCGGGCCGGAGGTGTAACGCACTTCGAAAGTCAGGTTGGGACGGTTAAAGCCGGTGACGATGCGCTCGACGTCCGGCAGCCCCAGCAAGCGCACGATGTCGTCCTGCACCTGGGGCGTGGCCGTGGCCGTCAGGGCGACCGTGGGCAGCTCGCCCAATCCCGAGCGGATTTCGGCGATGTACAAATAGTCTGGCCGGAAGTCGTGCCCCCAGTGCGACAGGCAGTGCGCCTCGTCCACGGCCAGCAAGCTGACGCGGGCAGCCTTGAGCGCTGTGACAAAGGCCGTGCTGCGCAGCCGCTCGGGCGCCACGTAGACGATCTTGAACTCGCTGGCGGCCAGGGCGTCCAGGCGCTGCTGCTGCTGCTGGTTGTCGAGCGAGCTGTTGATGAAGGCGGCCGCCACGCCGCGCGCGCCCAGGCTGTCTACCTGGTCCTTCATCAAGGCGATCAGCGGCGAAATCACCAGCGTCGCGCCGGGCAGGCGCAGCGCGGCCAGTTGGTAAATGAGCGACTTGCCGGAGCCGGTCGGCATCACGACCAGCGTGTGCTTTCCGGCCAAGATCGCCCCAAGGGCCTGTTCTTGCCCCGGCCGGAAAGCGGCAAAGCCAAAGGTGTCGCGCAAGGTGGTCAACAGCTCATCATTAAAAAATGGCGCGTCGTCTGGCATACCATCCTCCGTACATCTCAAGGGCCAGCCTTCCGAAGTCTTTAAGACTTCGGAAGGCTTAATACAGGAGCGACGGCGCAAGCGCAGGCTAACAAGGCTGCCTACGGCAGCGGCCCGTACAACCCACTCGCACGCTCTTGACGACCGCGGTGATCTCCTGGCTAAGCGCCTGGTACTCTGGATCGGCCATCGCCCGCTCAAACGTTGTTTCCAGGATCGCCTCCCTCGTCGTCCAATGGCACGTCGCCCAGCTCGCCGTCCACCTCCTCGACCGGCTCTTCGTCCGGCTCGGGCTCCTGGAGGTTGTTCTCGGCCGGCTTGTCGTTTTTCTTCTTCTCGGCCGTCTCAGCCAAGGCCTGCAAGCGGGCCTCGACGCGGCCGTGCACGCTGTCGGGGGGGTAAAGGCCGTCGGGGCCGCGCACGCCGGCCGCCACGCCGGTCAGCAGCTCGATGCCCTCGTCGACGGTGTGCACCGCCCACACGTGAAAGCGCCCGGCCGCCACTGCCTCCACCACGTCGGACGGAAGCATCAGGTGGCAGACATTCTGGTAGGGGATGATCACGCCCTGCTCGCCGTCCAATCCGCGCGCCGCGCACAGGTCGAAAAAGCCCTTGATCTTGTACTGTGCGCCGCCAATGGGCTGAATGTCGCCCCATTGGTTGACCGAGCCGGTGACGGCAATCCCCTGCTTGATCGGCAAGTCCGCCAGGCTGGACAACAAGGCGTACAATTCGGCTGACGAGGCGCTGTCGCCCTCGACCTCGTTGTACAGTTGCTCAAAGCCCAGGCTGGCGCTCAGCGCCAGCGCCCGGCTGCTGGCGTACTGGCCGCCCAGGTAGCCTTGCAGGATGAGCACGCCCTTGTCGTGGATGCGCCCGCTCATCTTGACCTCGCGCTCGATGACCACCAGCCCCTTGCTGCCGGCAAAGGTGCGTGCCGTGATGCGCGACGGCTGGCCAAAGTCATAGTCACCCACCGAGTTGACCGTCAGGCCGTTGACCTGGCCGGTGACCTGGCCCTGCGTATCGATCATCAGCTCTCCGTCGAGCATCAGGCGGCGCAGCCGCTCCTCCACCTGGTTGGAGCGATAACGCCACTCTTCCATGGCGCGCAAGACGTCTTCGCCCGCCACCAGTTCGTGGCCAGCCTCCCCGGCCCAGTAACTGGCCTCGCGGATGATGTCGGCTACGTCGCCAAAGCGGGTCGAGAGTTTGCCTTGGTGCTCGGCGTGGCGGCTGCCCAGCTCGACGATGGCTGCCACGCCGCTGGCATCGAAATCGCGCAAGCCTTCCTCTACGCAGCGGGCGCGGATAAAGAGTGCGTAGGCCAGCTCGTTGTCGGGCGTGCGCTCCATGTCGGCCGCGAAATCGGCCTTGACCTTGAACAACTGCCTCAAGTCCTCGTCCGAGGCGTACAACAGATAATACAAGCCCGGGCTGCCCAGCAAAACCACCTTGATCTCCAGCGGGATGGGTTCTGGCTCCAGGGTCACGGTGGAGATAAGCCCGGCTTGCGCCCCGCGTTCCTCGATGATGGCCTTCTCGTTGGCCAGGGCGCGCTTGAGCGCTTCGTAAGCGTCTCGGTCGTTGAGCAGGTCGCGCGCGCGCAGCACGAGATAACCGCCGTTGGCGCGGTGGATGGCGCCCGGCCGCAGCATGGTGAAATCGGTCACCGTGCCGCCAAAACGCACGTCGTGCTCGATGCGCCCCATCAGGTTGTTAAAGGTGGGGTTGAGCTCGATGACAACCGGCGCGCCGTTTTGCTCCGAGTTGTCCACCAGCACGTTGACCAGGTAGCGCAGGCTGAGCTCCGGCTGGGCGCCGTCGGGACCAATAGGCGCCTGCCCCCCGTCGCCCTCGCCCTCCTCACTACCTTTGAATGCCTCGACATGGGTGATAATGTCCTGGCGTACCTCTTCCAGGTACTCGGCGACTTCGGGGCACGCGGCGTACTTGTGCTCCAACTCGTCGATCAAGTGCCCGATGGTAAAGGCGGCTATCTGGCGGTCGAGCTCTTGCAGGCGGGCGCGGGTGGTCTTGTCATGCTCGCGCACGACGCGCACCGCGTCGGTCAGCGCCTCCTCCAACGCCAGCCGGTCTGCTTCCAGTTGCTTTTGCTTCTTGCGTGACAACTTGGCCAGGGCTTCCGCTTTGGCCACCTCGCCGTCGATGATGGGGGCGATGAGCAAGCCGCCCGGCGTTTGCAGCAGCGCGAAATTCTTTTGCCGCGCTTGCTGGTCGATGGCCGTGAACTGCTCGTTGCGCAGTTGCTCGAACTCGCGCAGGATGCGCGTGCTGGCGTCCTGGTAATCCTTGGTCTCAAAAGCGCTCGGCAGGTCGGTTTGCACGCGGCGCATCGTGTCTTGCACGTCTTGGGCCAGGGTCTTGCCCAGGCCGGGTGTCAGTTGGATAGCGCGCGGCTTGTAGGGGTCGACGAAATTGTTGACGTAAACCCAGTCGTCCGGCGTGCGCCCGCCGGCAGCCTTTTGATCCAGGAAGCGCCGGATGGCCGTTTCGCGGCCGCTGCCGCTGGGCCCCAGCACAAAGATGTTGTAGCCCGGGCTGTCGATGTCGATGCCGAATTCGATGGCACGCGTCGCGCGCGGCTGGCCGACGATGTCCGGCACCGTCGGCAGCTCGGCCGTGCTGCTGAAAGAAAAACTGGCCGGATCGCACCGGCGAGTGAGTTGGTCTGGAGCAAGTTTTGTAATTGGCATGATGTATCCTGTGTCGGTAAAGTTGTTGCAGGATATTATATCACATTTGCTGATTTGCTAAATTGTCGATTGTGGTATAATCAATACAGGCGTTACATATCTCATAAGAGGGGGTCCCATGAAAGTATCCTGCTTGCAAGAAAACCTGGCCAAAGGCTTGTCCATCGTCAGCCGGGCAGTGGCCGTGCGCAGCACGCTGCCAGTGCTGGGCAATATTCTGCTGGCCACCGACAACGGCCGGCTCAAGCTCAGCGCGACTAACCTGGAGGTCGGCATTACGTGCTGGGTGGGTGGGCAGGTTCACGAGGATGGCGCGACGACCATCCCGGCTCGCACCTTCGTCGATCTGATCAACGCCCTGCCGCCCGACCAGGTGGACATGGAACTCAGCGTGCGTAGCCAGACGCTGCACGTCAAGTGCGGCCGCTTCGAAAACAACGTGCGTGGCATTGACGCCCAAGAGTTCCCGCTGATCCCCGGCGTTGACGAGCAGGATACCATTCACATCGCGCCGGACGCGCTGCGCCAGGCCATCGAGCAGGTGGCCTTTGCGGCCGCCTCCGACGAAAGCCGCCCCATACTCACGGGTGTGCTGGCCCAACTCAAGCCGGAGGGCCAGGAGGCCGGGCAGGGGCAGTTGATCCTTGCCGCCGCCGACGGCTTTCGCCTATCGGTGCGCACGACCCACCTGGATGCCCCGGTCAGCCAGCCGCTGTCGGTCATCATCCCGGCCCGCGTGCTGGCCGAATTGGGCCGCGTGATCGGGGCCGGTGGGCCGCAATTTAGCCCCCAGGAGAACCCCGTCGGCGTCACGGTCACCCAGACCAAGAACCAGGTGATGTTCCGCCTGGACAACGTCGAACTGGTTAGCCAGTTGATCGACGGCAATTTCCCAGACTATACCGCCATCATCCCCAAGAAGCACACGACGCGCACCGTGATCAACACGGCCGAACTCGCCAAGGCCTGCAAGGCCGCCAACGTGTTCGCGCGCGAAAGCGCCAACATCGTCCGGCTGACCATTTCTCCTGGCGGCGAGTTGGCCCCAGGCCACGTGACGGTGGCCGCTACCTCGGCCGAGACGGGCGATAACGCCGGGGAGATGGACGCGGCCGTCGAAGGCGACCCGCTCGAAATCGCCTTCAACGTCAAGTACATGCTCGACGTTTTGGGGGTGGTCGGCACGTCCCAGGTCGCGCTCGAGACGAGCGCTTCGACCAGCCCGGGCCTGCTGCGGCCGGTGGGCGACGACGACTATATCCACGTCATCATGCCTATGCACCTGGCGGCCAGATAGCCTGAAACCTGAAACTTGAAACCTTAAACGATCTTCCGATTAGGGCGCCGGCGTCGGCGCGCACAGCGGGATGATCAGTTGGTAGCCAATCTTGAGCGAGGCGGTCGTTTCCAGGTTGTTGGCACTGGCGATCGCCTCGACCGTTGTCCCGTAACGCCTGGCTAGCCCCAACACGGTATCGCCGGCTTCGACCACGTGGATGAGCTCGCACTTGCCACCCGCCCCAGGCGCAGACGGGGGAAGCGTGGGGGCGGGAACGGCTGTCGCTTGAGGCGCAAGTGTGGCGAGCGTAGCGAGTGGCGTAGGCACGGCGACCGTGCTGATCAATGGCGGCTCGAGCGTGGCGGCCGGCGGCGCGGAGGCTGGCTGCGTCGTGGCGCCGAGCGCCAGGCCAGCCAACAAGCTGCAGCCGGTCAACAAGGCCACGTATGCCAGCCCCAAGGTCACGAGTTGAAGTCCCATTCGCCTCAGCATTCATCAACCCCTTTCGTCCCGCTCGTTCTCGCCGGGCCGCTTTAGAACGGATTGCCAAAAGTTGGCCGGCACGCCATTTCTGAACGGTGCACCGTCAGGTGGGAGCGCGCGCAGCGCTTCGTCAAGCGCTTGCCGGAATGCGGGGGGAATGTCAGGGCGTTTTCCAATCGCTCTCTGCATCGCGTGCAACTCTTCCGCCGGCTGCTCCGGGACGTAAGCCGCCAGGCGAGCCAGGCTGTCGGTTTCGCGCCCCGCCAACAACGCCTGGACGAGCGCGGCCAGGCCGTGCACGGGAAGTTCGCCCGAGGCCAGGTAGATGTCCAGGAATGGCGAGCCGCGCCTGGGCACCAGCAGGGCCAGGGGATCATCCACAAGTCCGGCGTGCAAGGCAAGCTGCACAAACTCGCGATATTCTTCCTGGCCCAGGTGCTCGAGTTCCCGGCGCAGCCTTGGACGCTGCCCCGACCAGCTTGCATAGAGCGCCCGCAAGGCCGGCAGCTCGACCTTGTCCACGAGCGCCCCCAGCTCTTGGAGCTGTTCAGTCGGCGGTGACTGAAAGGCTTGCTCCTTGTAAAGCTGGTACAAGAGCTCTGCCAGTTGAGAGCGCTCAAAGCCCTGCCGCAGCCGCCGGTAGTGTTCGACCGGCCTCATCCGGCGCTGGACCTGTTCCGCTACACACTCGACCAGGCCGGGCGACAACAGCCCGTCTCGAAGCAGCTTGTTGTGAAGCAAGGCCTGCACCTGGGAGGCATTGGCCAGGAAGGTAGAGTCAATGACGTCCAGCGGCGCCTCTTCCACCAGCGGGGTGTGACAGTCGCCGCGACCGTCCAGCCATTCACACACGGCAAAGGCATAATCTTTCCAATGTGCTACCCAGGCCAGGTTCTCCGTTTCAAGTTGCTCGACCACCCAACGCTCGTAAGCTGTCTGGGGGGAGAGAGGCGTGTCTGTCACGAGCTGCCGTGAGCGCGCGTCGACGACGACGAGCCGGGGATCGTTGGGCGCTTCGGGCAAACCGACTGCCCAGTAGTAGGTGCTGGCCAGGTTGCAGCGATAAAAATAGGTGTCGAACGTGCACCGCAGGCGTAGGGAGCCAGGCACGGCCAAAAATGCCGCCTGCAAGGCGGATTGAATCTCTTCAGGCTGCCCCACCAAGGCCACCGCCGAGCGATCGTGGGCCAGCCGGCCAGCCTGCAGTGCCAGCAAACTCAGCCGCTTCAACTCGGCCGCCGGCCAGCCTTGAGCAGCCTGGATTTGCTGCGTGGGCTGCACATCCAGCGCACGCACGACTATCCCCATATTCCCTGTCCTCGGATCGCCGCTTCTCAAGGCTGTCGGGACGTCGGTGATCAAGGGGAAATGCTCGAAAACGGAAAATGGGTCGGCGCCCAGTTGGACAAAGCTCTCGGCCGTGAACGCCAGGCTGTGAGCCAGGTAACGCCCCCTGCGGCCAAAACGATCCGCTTCGGGCAGGGGCACGATCTGGCTTACGATGACTTTGCCGCTAGAGATGCTGAAGAAAAGCCGGTCGATAGGCTTTGTATCCGACAAAAAGTAGACCAGGCGTGTTTCGATATCTTCGGCCTCGCTCTTGGACAAAGCCGGCTGGGTGTAGAAAAGCGTCTGAAAGCCCTCCTTGCCGTGTGGGGATTGCTCTTTCTCTACGCTGGTAAAGATGTGTTGCCCGGCTTGCACGGTCACCGCGACGTTGGGGGTGGGTTTTCGATTGCGCCTGATCAGGCGAAAACCAAAATAACGCGAGCGCTTGAGTTGGACAGGCCTGATCTGATCGTCCCGCTCGGACAAGGGGTTGAACAAGTTGGGGAGAAAGATGTGGCGCGGCTGCCCTCGCCCCAGCCAGTTGCCCTCACCCTGGCGGACCCACTCTAAAACCCCCCCTCGCATGAGGGCTAGGTCCAGCAAGCTCCCGCTTTGCACCTGCCGCACGAGCTGCTCGAGTATCGTCTTGGCCGGACCGCCCGCCAGTTGCAAGGCCGGCTGGCCAAGAGCCAGTGGCTGGCGTTCGAGCGCGCGGTAGATGGCACGCCATTCGTCCAGGCTGGGCAAATCAAAACCCTCGCCCAGCCAGCGCGCGAAAGCCAGGGCCTCTTCTGGCAAGACGCCGGTCATAAAGAGATCTTCTCGCTCGCCTGTAGAGGCGGCAGCCTCAGACGTCCCCGCCCACTGCCCGCCGAGCTGCTCGGCGATAAAACGCTCGAACTGCGCCTTGCTCACCGGCAAGAGATGGACCTCGATGGCCAGATCGGGTATAAACAAGAGCGGAAAGCCTGTTTTGTCGAAAGTAAACACGTTAATTATTAATTATTAATTGTTAATTATTAATTGTTAATATCAGTCCAGCCAGGGCTTGACGATGCGGAAGAGCACGGGCGAAATCAGGAGCACGCCGGCTATGGCGATGATGGCGCCAAGCTCGGCCGAGACCTCCAAAGCGGGCCGCAACGCCGCCCACTGCCAGGGTGCGCTCCAGTTAGCCAGATTAGCCCCCACCTGGATGCCCACGAATATCCCCGTGACGCTGCACACGAGGCTGAGCACTTGAGACACCAGCCAGAGAGCGGCGATTTTCCAGCGATTCCTCTTCCACCACAGGCCCTGCCTCCAGGCCGGGCGCGCGTTTTCCACGATCCACAAGAGCGGGTCCATGATGCGGCAGGGGACAGGGCTGATTTCAATGACACTTTGCTGCCCATTCTCGCGCGTTTCCGGCTGCGTGCCAAGCGCCGAGATGACAGAGAAGGTCACGCGCTCGAAATTGCCGCCGGCCATCGCCAGGAACTGGTAAGCCTTGAGCTGCTGCCGGGTGTACTCGCGCAGTTGATCCGAGGCCCACACCATCTTTTGCCGGTAGCTTTCGGGGTCTTCCAGCCCATCGCCCAAGCCCTGGCGGAGATAGGTGTCCAGGGCTTGCCAGCGGGAAGCTGTAAAATCCATTTGATCGGCCTTGGTATAGACCACGGCCAACTGCTGCTGGCGGGTGTTGACCCGTTGGTGGCGCATGCCGCCGATATAGCGGCTGAGCAGTTCTTTCATCGCTTGCGCCGGCTGAGGTGACAGATCGGGTGCGCTGACCAGGAACATGACCGTCCGCGCTTGCTGTAGAAATGGCACATAGCTGCCCAGCTTGCCCATGTCAGCCGTAAAGCTCTCGCCGCTCGCGTCGTAGAAAAGCAGGGTGCAGCCAGAGTACAGGGGGATGCCGCTGACCCTGACCAGGACCGGATCGGGCGGGTTGTTGGGATTGAAGGGCGTAGGGGCGGGCAATTCTCCCTGCTCGAGCCGCTCGGCCTCCTCCTTGACGCGGAGCATGGCCGCGTCGTCGAGGGGGGTGTGATAGAATTCTGGCCAGCGCTCGGTCATCAGGTACAAGGCGCGAAAGAGCGAGGCGAAATAGACCGTCTTGCCGTGGCCGCGTAGCCCCACCGCGCTGACGATCACCGGTGGGTGCTGGCGGTAGTCGGCCACGTACGAGGGTGGAATGGGCCTTTGGCAGGTGGGCCTGGGACAGGTATAGCCATTATCGCCAAGCTCGGCTTCTTGTATGTCGGCCAGACACGACGGGCACTTGATTTTCAACATTTCCTCCGGCACCATTGTACCAGATTTGTGCCAAACTGAACACGGCGCCTAGAAAACGTGGACCTAGATGAAAGATAGCCCTTTCTCCAGCAGGCGTTCTATGATGGAAACAAAACAACTTGAAGTCTCAAGATGATCGTGAATCAACACGATTTCAGCCGAGCTGGGATCATTCAGCCCTCGAAATCCTTCTGGCTCGTCTTCATCCATACGGGCCAAGACCTTCTCAAGGCTGTCTACGCCATACAAGTGTTCGGCTGCATATATCGACCACTCCATCACATCATAAGTCCAATACCAATCCACGTCTTCCCGTAATCCATTGACCTGATAATAACGATACGTGATGTGTTCCACCGGAGGGGGAGCGTATCCGAGTTGGCGCAGATAAGTTTGGAGGGCTTCTTTGCGCTCTAATCCGGCTTCCGAGTAGGCCTCCAAGACTTCCGAATACTTTAATCCCCCCTTGTCCCCGTAGGGAAAACGAAAGTACTTGGCAGGACGTTGTACGCCGGCCCTGGCATATACCGCTTCAATCATGTCATCGGTCCGTTGAATTTGTTCGTAGCACTGCGTTAGCTCGAGATCGGAGAAGTAAGGATGATTGTAAGCGTGATTGCCCAGGACGAATCCTTTACGAATGGCGCGGATCGCGGCATTTGTCCGTTGTTCCAGAAGACTGCCTTGACAAAACCAAATGGCGGGAATATGTTTGGATAACAGATAATCCACCTTCTCACTCATCGTCACAGAAGGAGCATCGTCAATTGTGAGATACGCTATTTTACTTGTCATAATGATTATTCCGAACTTCATCGCTGCCACCCCGAGACCTCTCGCCATCCTGCGGACGCTCAGGCTGACAGGCATGGAGGAAACATACTTTGCTTGCCGCAATCACCATTCGCTTCTCAGTAACCCGTAGTGTAACGTCCCACTGATGCTCCCATCCGCGTTCTTCTTGTTCTGCCGGACGTGTCCTTCCCGGCTCATCCCACACCGCTCGGCGACGCGGTAGCTTCGAGCATTAGTGTCGTCGCACTCCAGGCACACGCGATGCGCTCCCAAATGTTCAAAAATGAAGCGCAATGCCCCTTGCGCTGCTTCCGTGACATAACCTTGCCCTTCGTGCTCGACGTCCGCAAAGTAGCCGAGTGCAAACTCGGGCAAATCCCAATCGACCGCCCCGATATAGATTTGGGCCACGAACGCCTGGCTGTCTTTGCGGAAGGCCCCCATGAAAAAAGCGTTGCGTGTTACCCAGCTCGCCGCGAAATCGCGGACTAGAATTTCCGCATCTTCTTCGGTGTTGATCGTCATGACCGGATTAGCAGATTCGTAGCGCGCCAGATGAGTTTTGTTTCCTTGGCTCATGGCGCAGTACCACGGGCCATCGCCGGCTTGGTAACAACGCAAATACAGTCGCTCGGTTTCTATACGGGTTGGAATATCTAGAAGCAATTTGTGCATGTCGAACTTTTCTCCTACCAGTTACACTAGCCTTTCATCTTGCATGGGAATACTACTTTTACCACAGACCGGACACTGTTTATCGGACGCGTGAACTTTCTGAGAGCCACAATATTGGCACTCGTAATATCCGTCAGCAAGTCTTCGCTTCTGATTCTGGGTTTTGAGGTAGTAAGCATCTAAGAAACGATCTTGGATGAACTCGATCACCAATAAAAGGACAAACAACACAAGTAAAACGACCCCGGCCATGGTTGACACCCTGATTGCGAAGAGTATGGCTATAGTTTCTATCCCAAGCTGGCCAAGAAGCCAAGAGCAAAGATAGAGGGCAAGTGGCACAACCACGATGAGGATAGCTATCACTGCGAAAATACGATGTCCATACCCAATCGAGTTGATCTTCCAGCGTGAGTGCATTGTCAGCACCGTTTCCTCAAAAGCACATACGCTGCACCCATGAGCAGTAAGCCGGCCCCATCGAACAAGATAAACCTTTGGCCCGTTGCCGCCAGAGCCGGATGGCCGGCCGGCAGCTCGAGCCATAGCCCCATTTCGCCTGCGACTCCGATGAGTTGTTGGACCAGGATGACGGCGAAAAGAGTCCTGTGAGCGCCGGGCCGGAACAAGACTGGCGGGTAGGTGGCGTTCCACATCAGGAACAAGATGCCAAAACCTTGAACCACCGTTCTGCCTGGGACGCCCGTTAGCTCAAAAGCCGCGGCATAGTTGTCGGGCTGAAGGATGAAGGACACGGCACACGCCACGTTCCACGCGAACACGAGGCCGACGGCGGCTCGAGCCAACCAACTGGCGAGCACCTGGCTTTTTTGATGCATGCGGCCGCTCTCAGCCATTTTTCCAGTCCACCAGTTGGTTGAGGACGAACATCCCATCCTGAGGCCCGCCGGGGAAAAAGCGTTCGCACTGCCCAAGGGGCAGCACCGAGGAGACGCCGCGCGCGAGAATCAGATCGCGCAGCTCGACTCGCCTCTCTTCCGGATAGACCCCGACCATCGAGACGCCTTGGTGTAAGTAGGGCAGCACCGCGCCCAAGTCGTCGACACGGCGCACGACGGTCAGGCGGCACATCGGGTGGTCGAGCACGTTGAACTCGTCCGGCATGACGACGACGCCGGACGCGAATTCGCCCTCCTGGCTATTGACAAGCCACTTGGCGCGCGCGTACCTGCCGCGCTGCATCCGCTTGATCTGCCCGCGCCGCGCGGGCGGGACGAATTGCGGCGCGAGCGTATCCCACTGCGCGAGAATTCGCGCGAGGTGATCGGCAAAAACCTCGACCTGCTCCTGCGTGCCTTCGACATACTGCACCTGCGACGCGGTACATGCTTTCTGATTGTAAATCAGCGCATCCATTGCAGCGGCAAAGGCAACGGATGCAACATTAAGAAATGTTGCATCGGCCGAGAAACATTCCTTGCCGATCATGCTGATGCCGTAGCGCGGGTTGAAGCAGATCGTCTTGGTAAAGACCGCGCGCGATTGCACGGACGCGACGGCGTCCGGCGCGCCCCAAACGACGATGCGATCGAACGCGCCGGGCCCAAACAGCACGCTTTCGATGCTCTCGTCACCGCCCTGCCAGTACACCAGCGAGATATGCTGCGTGAGCGGGTGTTCCGGCGCGGCGGAAACCGCGGCAAGCGCGAGCAGCGCGCCCGGAATCGTCGTCCCGAACGGCGCTTTGACGACGCCGGCCGATTTCGTAAGAATCAGCCGCAGCGCCGAGATCATTGGGACTTCGGGAGCATTGCCGGCCGTAATGTGCAGTTGGCGCGTCGGCATCGCGCGGAGAAGGGGTTTCGCGTCCGGCATCGGCTGGCAGGCGGCGGCATCCGGGAGCATCTGCGCGAACAGCGGGACCAGCCCGGGTATTACCGTGGAGGGCAACTCGACCCAACCGTCCAGGAATTTCGACCCGGCCATGCCCCAGACCGCTAATTCGTTGTCAATCGCGTAGCGCGCGGCTTGTACGTCCAGCCCGGTCTGCATGGCCGCGAACGCGCCGTCGAGGTAGAGGTCCGGATGCTCGCTCGTGCGCCGGCACAATTCGAGCGCGCGCGCAGCGGTCTCGCCACCTTGCGACAAGGCTTCAGCAATCGCCTGGAGGTATTGGAGAATTTCGGCCACGGTGAGCGCGTAAGGGCCACGCACCAGTTTGGCAAAATCGGTCTCGATGACGTCGAGAGGATTCAGTGGGGGCAAGACTTGGTAGAGATAGTCGCCGGTGTAACGCATTGTCGTCCGGTCGATCACGCGCTCGCGCACGAGTTGGGCGCGAGCGGTCTTGACATAGCTCGCGTCCGCCTCGGCTTGCGCAAAGGCCGCTTCGATCTCCGCGCGAGTGATGGCCGGCGGCGCGATCAATTCCCCCTTGACAAGGAACGGCACGCGAACGACGCCGTCGTGCTCGATCAACACGCCGTGTTCCTGGCAGAGTCGCTCCATCTCGTCCATCGATCCTTTCAGGCCGCGACCGACGCCATGATCCCGCCGCAGCCCTTGACCTCGCGCGCTGCCGCGCGTCCAATCTCGGTGACCGCCGCGCCAAACAGACCGCACGGGCAATCGCCATTCACGAAATGCACCTGGTCGCCGCTGATGATATAGCCGGGATACGCCAACGCCAGGGGATCGAGAAAGCCAAAAATGCCGCGCAGATCGTCGCCGCAAAGCGGCTCCAGCTCTTCGTTCAGGATCACCGGCTCAATCGTCGGCGGAATGTGAAAGCGACCGTGCTCGCAGCGCAGCATAAAGGCGTTGATCTCTATCATCGAATAGCCCTCGAGGATTCGCTCCGGCGGCAGGTGCAGCGCTTGGGACATGAGCGCGATGAGCTGGTCGCGCGCGATCTTTTGCCCGCTGAAGGACTTCCACCCCCCGCCAAAGAGAACCAGGCTGCCTGGCTTGAGCGCGACCGCCGCGCCGTGTTCGAGGATGATCTCGCACAACTCTTTGTATTGGTGCGGCGTTCCAAAGATAAAGACGCGTTGTCCGTCGGCAGTGGACTGCCGGATGCGCTCGATCACACGGAGATAGTTTTGTTCTTTCTGAGTGACGACGAGCTCTTGCAGCTTGAGCACCACCTCTCGATCCTGGTCGGTCTTGGCCCCGCGCGTGATCAGCCGCAGCGTCGAAGGCGACAGATCCGTCTCGTAGAGAAAGTAATGCTTGCGGGCAAGGGGCGCCAGCTCCTGCGCCAGAACCTGATTGCCGGTCCTGCCGCCCCTGAAATCCAAAAAGACCGCGTCGTAGCCGGACATTCCTCCAGACTTGCGGATCAGGCCGGCAAACGCGTGCGGCGCGAGCCAGCGCGCCGCCGCTTGGGTCACCCAGCGTTGAAGGGGAGAGCCGAGTAAGGAGTGCAGCAGGAGCGGGGTGATGTAGCACGCGCTGGCGATCGCGAACAACTGCACGGTATCGGCGTCGCGCGGGATGAACGACAAGGTGCCTGACGTGCCGGAGCTGCAGATGAGACGGATGCCGCTGGCTGCCAGTCGATCGATCCACACATCGACCGATGCCGCATTGGCAACGTCTACCTCGATGCGATGGCTAGAAATGTCCGAGAGCCAGCCGTTCATCCGCTTGAAATCGCGCTCGTCGAGCCATTTCTGCTCGTAGCTCTTGAAAAGGTCGTCCGGCACCATCAACCGTCGCTTGATCGGCTCCACATCGTCCAGTTGCTCGATGCCTTCTTGTTGGGCAAAGCGGCGGTAGGCGGGGATCTGGTCCAAATAGAGCGCGTGGTTCATCAAGATCGCTTGATGGCGCAGCTGGGCAGCGCGGGCTGGGTCGAATCCGTCGCGCAGCGCCCAGCGCTGCGCGGCGTGTATCAACTGCGTGTAGATTGGGGCAAGAGCGCGTGATGGATTAGCCATACTTGCTATGATTCTAGCATGGTATGGGGTACTTGGCAATTGCTTTAGGTGATTTCGTGCAATCCAGCAAGGGATTGCGGACTGTGCCGATAGCCCCTATTCTTATAGCCGCTATTCCCGATAGCCCCTATTTCGATAGGCCCGTGACTATCGACCTTTGCTCGCCAAAGACAAACTTGACCCTCGGCAGATAGCTCAGGATGGCGGCAGCGCACTCCTCAGCCACTGGGGTAGTCTGCTGGGGGTTGGCGGATTCGCCTTGGCGATCGCTTGCTTGACTTGCTCAAAGAACGTTTGCGTGGCCAGCTCTGGTCCCATCCCAATGTACCCCCGAATTCGACCCTTGGAGCCTTCAAGGTATCCCACGATTTCCAAGCCGCTGTCTTTTGTGAGCGTGGAAGTAAACACCTTGACTTGAATGTCTTTCAGATTGGCGGCGGTCAGCAGGCTGCCAGATCGATCCCCACTCCGTACCCAGATCAGCCATTGAGATGTAAGAAGCGTCCCCATGTAGATGATTGTATCCAACTCGCCTGTCAGCCAGGCGGGCAGCCGGCCGGCGCCCTTCTGCGTGGAGACAGTCTCACAGCACGCCAGGGTTTCGGCCTCCAAATCGCCCAGTTCGTGCGTTTGGAAATAGTCCCGGATAGCCTGGAGCAGCTCGGGGCGCAATTGAGTCACGGGGCATTCGCGCGTGGTGCGGTCATAGTCACTCATGGATATTCAAGCTCCCAGGTAATGATTCAGGTCACAGAGCTACACAAAGGGAGCACAGAGGCTCAGAGAGCTGTTTGCTTCTCATTCTCTGTGCTTCTCCGTGTGTTCTCTGTGAATCTCTGTGTAATGGCGAATAGTCACTATCATAGCGCAGAACCAGACTCGAGTCAAGAGAGGAAACAGGGATAGTCCCTTGGGGCTACCGTCTCGTTTCCCCTTCCCCCTAATCCCCCACACGGACTATAGACTTGATTTTGCGTCATCGTCTATAATGGCCATGTCTGAGCGACTCCAGTGAGCTGTATCCAATGGAAACATGCCGTGTTCTGATCATATCAGATCACCCTCTGTTTGCCGAGGGCGTTTCGCGTTTAATCGACGGGCACGCCGGCCTGCAAGTCGTCGGCGTGATCCCGGCCGGCACGCACACCTCAGCCGGCGTTCGAGCGAGCAGCCCGGACGTCGTCGTGGTCGACATGGACATCCACAACCAGGCCGAGCACTGGCCAGACTGGCTGCGCGATAACGCTGGCATCAAGTTCATCAGCCTGTCGCTCAACGACGACGATATCCGCGTCTACTACCAACGCGTCAAGAAGAGCACCGGCGTCGACGCCCTGGTCGAGGCCATCCGCGAGCCCCTGGAATGGCGATTGCCTGAACAGCCCAAGCTGCGCATCCTGGCTATCACCCAGGGACGTTATGGCCAACGCGTCGTCGAAAACATCCGCCGTCACGCCCCGGCTGAGCACTGGCAGGTGCAAGAGTGGGTGGTGCCCTCTTCGCTGCCCAGCGTGGTGGACGACGCGCGCGATTTCCTGCCCCCCATGCTACCCGCCTCTGACTTGATCTTGAGCATGGGCGAAAGCCCACCGGTGGCAGTCCTGCTGCCGGACGTCGTCAAGATGACGGGCGCGCGCGCCGTTATTGCGCCGATATCGAACGGCGAGTGGCTGCCCCATGGACTGATGAACCAGGTTCACGAGTGGCTGGCGCGGATGGGTGTGACGGTGGTGTTCCCCAAGCCGTTTTGCAGCCTGGCCGAGGACTCGTATAGCCTCCAGGAACGAAAAGTGAGCTACACTGACGGGCCGATTGGCGAATTCACCCGTCATTTTGGCCGGCCGTCTCTGCTGGTGAGTGTGGACGAGGCGGCGGCTGTCATCCGCTCGGTCAAAGTGGTCCGCGACAGCGCCTGCGGCTGCGCCAGGCACGTGGCCGGGCAACTGGCTGGCGTTTCCCTGGACGAGGCCGAAGAACGCGCTGGCCTGCTGCACCACCATTTTCCCTGCCTGGCCAGCATGACCATCGATCCAGACTATAACGATGCGCTGATCAACGTCTCGGGCCATATCTTGCGCGAAGAGCTGGCGCGCCAGTTGTCAAGAGTCAATTACCAGGAAGTCAATGGGGATTCGAAGCGAATCCCGGGCATTCGAAGCGAATGCCTGCCAGAGTTTTGATTTACTGCCAGCAATGAGGTATAATGGTTACGTTTTACGTCCCAGGCATCACCGGCCACGTGGCCGTTTTAGACAATCCGCCTTATATCAAACAGGAGAGTGAAAATGGCAACTAAAGCGATCACCCCCAAAAAAACGGCTTTCAAGCCAACGCGTCTCAAGCTTTTGCATCCCGTACCCTCTGATATCGATATCGCTCAAGCGGTCAAGCTCAAACCCGCCAAGCAAATCGCTGCAGAGGTCGGCCTGCGCGAGAGCGAGCTAGAATATTACGGGCCTTACAAGGCCAAGGTCCATCTCGACGTGCACGACCGGCTGCAAAGGCGCAAAGATGGCAAATACATCCTGGTCACCGCCATTACCCCTACCCCCCTGGGCGAGGGCAAGTCGACGACGATGGTGGGCCTGAGCCAGGCCCTGGGCGCGCACCTGGGCAAAACGGTTTTTACCTGCATCCGGCAGCCCTCACAAGGACCGACCTTCGGCATCAAGGGCGGGGCGGCCGGCGGCGGTTATTCGCAAGTCGTTCCCATGGAGGATTTCAACCTCCACCTCACCGGCGATATTCACGCCGTGTCAGCCGCTAACAATCTCCTGGCGGCCGCCCTCGACTCGCGCTTGTTTCACGAGAGCAAGCGCTCCGACGAGGGGCTGGCTAAGGCATTCTGCCCGGATGGCTACATCGCTCCCCCCATCCGCAAGCGCATGGAAAAGCTGGGCATCGATCCGGACAAGCCCTTTGGCGAGCTGACGGCCAAGGAAAAGACGCGCATCTTCCGCCTCGACATCGACCCGGCCAGCATCACCTGGCAACGCGTGGTGGACATCAACGACCGGCACCTGCGTCGCATCCAGATCAACATGGGACCGGAAGAAAAGGGCAACGAGCGCGAGACCGGCTTTGACATTGCTGTCGCCAGCGAGATCATGGCCATCTTGGGCTTGACGACCGGCATGGCTGACTTGCGCGAGCGGATGGGGCGCATCGTCGTCGGCACCAACAAGAAAGGCGAGCCAGTCACTGCCGAGGACCTGGGCGTGGCTGGCGCGTTGACCGTGCTGATGAAAGACGCGATCATGCCCACCCTGATGCAGACACTGGAGGGTACACCGGCCTTTGTGCACGCCGGCCCCTTTGCCAATATCGCGCACGGGAACAGCTCGATCGTGGCCGACCAGATCGCGCTCAAGCTGGTG
>JAFGFO010000476.1 GCA_016931085.1 Thermoflexales bacterium | reverse complement strand
CGTGGATGCAGTACCGCGACTTTTTCTTCCTGCTGGCCTTTGGGTGGATGATCCCGCCGTTGATCTATCTCTTTGTCTGGTCGACAGCGGCCGGCGGGGAGACGGCGGGTGGGCTTAGCCGGGGTGAGTTTGTGGCCTATTACCTGGTCCTGATCCTGGTCAACCAGCTCACCTACGCGCAGACGAACTGGACCGTGGGCGACCTGATCCGCGATGGCAGCATGAACACCATGCTGCTGCGCCCGATGTCCCCCCTGCACAACGCGCTCGCCTCCGAGCTGGCCGGCAAGGTCGTCTACATGACGTTCACCGTCCCGGTCGCAATGGTGCTGGCCCTGGTCTTGCGACCGGAGCTGCATCTCACGGCAGCCAACGGCTTGGCCTTTGTGCCGGCCTTGATATTGGCCTGGGCGCTGCGCTTCTTTTGGGGCTACTGGCTGGCCTTGCTGGCCTTTTGGGCCACGCGGGCCGACGGGCTGCTGGCCGCCCAGGACGCGCTGGTCTTTTTGCTGGGCGGGCAGGTGGCGCCGCTCGCCCTGCTGCCTGGCCTGTTGCACGGGGCGGCGATCGCGCTGCCCTTTCGCTACATGATCGGCTTCCCGGCCGAGGTGTTATGCGGGCACTTGAGCGGTGCCGAGTTGTGGACGGGGCTGGCGTTCCAGGCCGGCTGGCTGGCCGTCGCGCTCGTGCTGTACACTGTAATGTGGCGGACAGGCGTGCGGCGCTACTCGGCGGTGGGAGGGTAAGAATGGACTATTTGAAACTGATTCGACATTTCATCATCGCTTCCACCCAAAGCGAGCTGGCCTACCGCGCCAATTTCTGGATCAGCACCCTGCACGCGTTGCTCAACCTGGGCACGGGCGTGCTGGGCGTGCTGGTGTTGTTCGGCCAGGTAGAGACGGTGAACGGCTGGAACCTGGCCTCGACGCTGGCGCTGCTGGGGGTCTACCTGACGGTGAGCGCGCTGCGCGGGCTGTTCATCAGTCCCAGCCTGGACGCGCTGACCGGCATGGATGGCGAAGTGTGGACGGGGCGCTTTGATTTTACCCTCCTGCGCCCTCTCGACGTCCAGTTCCAGGCCAGCCTTCGTCACTGGCGGCCCCTGGCGCTGATTGACCTGGCGCTGGGCTTGGGCGTCTTGGTTGCCGCCATCTTCCAACCAGGGATTGCGCGGCAACTCCCCGGCCAAGCGTTAGCGCCGGCGGCCTTGGCAGCCTTTCTCGCCGCGCTGCTGACGAGCATGGTGATCCTGTACGCCATCCTGCTGGCCTTTGCGGGGTTGGTCTTTTGGAGTCCCGGCTTTTTGTTCACCTGGGTTTTCGACGGCGTCTTTCAGATGGCGCGCTACCCGGTGGGAGTGTATCCCGGCTGGCTGCGGCTGATACTGACCTGGGTGATACCGGTGGGAGTCATCACGACCGTGCCGGCGCAGGCCTTGAGCGGGGGGCTGCCGCCCTCGATGCTGGCGGCCAGCCTGGCGCTGGCGCTGGCTTTCTTGGCCGGCGCGACGGCGCTTTTCCGCACCGGTCTGCGGCGCTACGCCAGCGCGTCGAGCTAGAGGAGTTCGACAAGGCCGAACCTCCTTGACTTGCCGGCAGGCTGGTGTATACTGTCTTGTAGGTGCAGACACAAAAACAGAGCTAACATGCCAACAATTTTGTACATCCGTGGATGTGGATAATACTTTTCTCTACCTAACCGTTGACGGGAAAGCCTACCGTATTCGGTGGGAGGAATGTTCGTCTCGATTAGTCAAAGCAATGCTGTCCCAGCGCCAATGCTTCGAGGTTTCCCCCTCTGGATATGGTATCCACTGGCCCGAGATTGAAGATCTAGCTATTACGCCATTGTTGCAGAGATCGGAATTACTCACATCCAAGATAGTCAACACCAGCAACGACTAGATTCGTGCCTCGAAGGATGCATCTCACAAAACAACACCTGGCTATTTTCAAGTGTGCGAGAAGAAAGTATGACACGTTTTTCGTCACCCGTTCCGCCTATCGTCACTTTGAAGATCCACCCGAGTATGGCGACGTACACATGGGGTTCCGCATCGTCACAGGAGATCAATAGACTATGGAAACAAATTCTGAGACGATGACGTTTATACAACGTTTCTTTAGCGCGATTTTGCCCCGAGCGTGGGCAGATGAGATGCGGGCCGAGTCGCTCAGTTGGATGGCACGCTGCACCTGCGGCTTTGAACGTTCTATTTGGGAGACAGGCGGCATCCGCTGGAAGGCCAGCGGCACCCCCCGGCGGAGGATGAACTGTCCACACTGTGGGCAGTCGACTTGGCATACCATCTATCGGAAGCCTACTTGAGCCTTATGGCAAAGATAATCAAAGCGCCCCACCCCCTGCAGGACGGTTTTTCGGTTTTCCTGGCAGGCAGTATCGCGATGGGCGCCGCCGAGAACTGGCAAACTCGCGTCGAGAAGAGGCTTGCCGAAACCGAGATCGTCATTTTCAACCCGCGCCGCGACGATTGGGATTCTTCTTGGGTTCAACGCCAAGATAATCCACAATTTCGGGAACAGGTTGAGTGGGAGCTGGCCGCCATGGAAAAAGCAAACGTGATCGCCATGTATTTTGACCCGGCCACCAAATCACCTATTTCCCTGCTGGAGCTTGGCTTATTTGGACGCAGCGGCAAGCTGGTCGTGTGCTGTCCGGATGGTTTTTGGCGCAAAGGGAATGTCGACATCGTATGTCAGCGCTATTCGATCAAACAAGTCAACTCACTAGACAAACTTATCAACACCATCATTGCGGCCTGTGGCTGAAAGATCATCCATAGGCACTATAATCGAATAGCCGTATGGCCAAAGCGTCCCCCCTCTCTCTCTCTCTATCTATCTCTCTGTCTCTATCCCCGCGTACGCGTCCCATCTCTATCTCCACCGCCATGGCCGCGATATAGCCGTCAGCAGCTTCAAGGGCGTGCAGCCACCAGCGAGCCGCTTCTTCCTCTTGCCCCGGCACCCTCAGCAAGGCCGCCGCCTCGCCTGGGGCAAGCGAGACCTCGAACTGGTCCAGCGGGCGCGCCAGGCCGTCCCCGCACGCCTTGAGATAGGCCTCCTTGCGCGTCCAGCAGTTGAAGAACGCCTCTAGCCTCTGGCTTTCGGGCAGCGCAAGCCAGGCGGCGTTCTCGCCGGGCGAGAAAAAGCGGGCGGCGATCTGCCCGGCGTCGGGCATGGGGCGGACGTGCTCGAGGTCAACGCCGATCTCGCGATCGAGCGCGAAGGCGTACAGGGCCAGCTCGTGCGAGTGGGCCAGGTTGAAACGGGGGGCATCGTCCACATCCGCCAGGCGCGGCTTGCCGCGTGGGCCGTAGCGAAAACACACCCGCTCCGGCTCGAGGCCCAGGTAGCGGCCCAGGAGCGCCCGGAGCACCCCGCGCCCGGCGATAAAGCGCCGGCGGTCCCGCTCAAAGTGAAAGCGGGCCGCCCGCTCGCCCTCGTCGGGCGACAGCGTCTGCGCCAGTTGGCGGACAGAGTCCGCCGGAGGGTCGAGCGCCGCCCGCCAGACGTGGACCTCGTCGTTTGTCAGACTCAATTCGGCCGGGGGTTCACACCACATGGAGGTATTATACCATAGCAGAACCGCCAAAATATGCTAAAATAGGGGAGCGTTACGCACATGGGACAAGCCGGCGCGCATAATTTGAGCGTGTCCCGTCGATTATATTCACTGGATTTGAGCCTTTCGCT